>DBNZ01000151.1:869-1104 GCA_002299495.1 Methylococcaceae bacterium UBA659 | reverse complement strand
CATGCAGTCGAGCACGAACGGTTTAAACTTTAAAGGATCGGATCAATAAAAGCCACCGGTCGGCTTTTTGCCCTTAGGGTGCTGAGCATAGGTATCCACACCCGTTTAAACCCGTGCTTATCCGGTGAACGCCCACAGCGACTGGCATAGTGGGTTGTGACTTTTTGGCATAAAGCTCGGCATAGGTTGGTGCAGATACTCAACATACTACCCGTAGTGGGTATGAGTACGGTTT
>DBNZ01000151.1:0-515 GCA_002299495.1 Methylococcaceae bacterium UBA659 | reverse complement strand
CCGGAATGACGGCTAAAAACTTGGGTAGATACTTATTGCCTTTAGGTAGACAATCCACAGCCCCGACACCTGCTTCCCGACGTCTAGGTTGATGCCGGTCGCCAGCCAGTAGTCCGCATGAAGAGTAACGGAATGCGGGAACCTGGGGGCATGAAATCCCGGATTTTTTATGCCCTTAGGTGTGCTAAGCCGCATGCGGGCTACGGGCTGTCGTGAGTTTGAGCCAAATTATACTGATGCACCCAAAATCAGCCCTGTTACCACTTCAACCGCCGCAACCTATTGGCGTTGGTCACCACTGTCACCGACGACATGGCCATGGCGGCACCTGCGATCATCGGGTTTAGCAACACGCCGAACAATGGATACAACAAACCGGCCGCCACCGGGATGCTGAGGGTGTTGTAAAAAAACGCCCCTAGCAGGTTTTGTTTGATGTTAGCCACGGTGGCCTTGGACAAACTGACCACTTCCGGCACTTTCAGCAGCGAGCCTTGCAGGATGACCACGTCGGC
>DBNZ01000156.1:11993-15259 GCA_002299495.1 Methylococcaceae bacterium UBA659 | reverse complement strand
GTTAACCGGTAAAAACTACTTATGCACGATTACCAAAGGGAATTCATTGATTTTTCGTTATCTTGCGGGGCGCTCAAATTCGGTGGTTTTTTATTGAAGTCTGGCCGCATGAGTCCTTATTTTTTTAATTCGGGGTTATTCAATACTGGGGCAAGGCTCGGTAAGTTAGGGGAATTTTATGCCCAAGCCTTGCTGCAGTCAGCGGTTGCAATCGACGTGTTGTATGGCCCGGCTTATAAAGGCATCCCGTTGGTCGCGGCTACGGCAATCGCTTATGCCAAACTTACGAATTCCGACATGCCTTATGTGTTTAACCGCAAAGAAGCTAAAGACCACGGTGAAGGCGGATTGTTGGTAGGGGCGGATTTACATGGGAATGTGATGATTGTCGATGATGTCATTACCGCTGGCACTTCCATTAGGGAATCCATTGGAATTATTAGCGCAGCGCACGCGATTCCAGTGGGTGTGGTTTGTGCGCTGGACCGTCAAGAAAAAGGCGAAAAAGAACTTTCTGCCATTCAACAAGTAATGTCGGATTATGCTATTCCGGTCATCACCATCATAGCCTTGGACGCTATCATTGATTATCTGGCGGAAGCTGACGCAGAGCGGGAAATTGCCGCGATTAAGGATTATCAAAAGCGGTATGGCGTCTGATAATGCGCTATTAATCCGGCTAAAGCAAAAAGATAGACTACAATTGCTTACAAAATCGAAAAGCGGGTTCTACCACTGTGTGTGTTTTTAACTAAAGGTTTGCCATGAGGAACTTGGAATTTAAAGAGAAGATGCACGAATACTCGCAATGGCGTACAAGCTTAGCGCAATCCATTGAGATGTATCACGAATGGTTAAATCGTTACGGTTTGAACAATGCCCATAGCACCAACAGTATTTTAAATGTCATCAATGGATTGGAAAACGACCGTATAACCCTCGCCTTTGTTGCAGAATTTTCCCGTGGCAAAACAGAATTGATCAACGCTTTGTTTTTTGCCGAAACAGGGGTCAGGTTGCTGCCGTCATCTCCGGGCCGTACCACCATGTCGCCGACTGAAATTTTTTATGATGAAAAAGAGGGGAGCTACCTACGCCTGTTAAACATAGAGAGCCGTCTCGAAGATATTTCATTGGCAGAATTAAAACAAAAACCCGACCGCTGGACTGAAATCAAATTTAATCCCGATTCCCCCACCCAAATGCAAGAAGCGTTTTCAGAGCTTATTGCTACAAAAAAAGTTGATTTGGTAATGGCGGATCGTCTGGGTTTGTGGGATGAGCAGGAAGCGGCTAGCCGAGGTGTCATCAATCCCGAAGTGGTGGAGATTCCTTGTTGGCGCCATGCCTTAATTAGTTTTCCGCACCCACTGTTACAACAAGGATTGTCTATCATCGATACCCCCGGCCTAAATGCCCTAGGTACAGAGCCGGAGCTTACTCTGAGCATGTTGCCAAGTTCCCAAGCCATTATTTTCATGCTGGCGGCGGACACAGGCGTCACAAAAAGCGACTTGGAAATGTGGCTTACCCACATTAGCCGGGCTCGTAGCGGAAAAACCCAGGGTTTAGCGGTGGTCATGAACAAAATTGATGCCATGTGGGATGACATTGGTGGGGCCAATGCCGACTATGAAGCATCCATCAAATCACAA
Source organism: Methylococcaceae bacterium UBA659 (assembly GCA_002299495.1). Classification (GTDB taxonomy): domain Bacteria; phylum Pseudomonadota; class Gammaproteobacteria; order Methylococcales; family Methylomonadaceae; genus Methylovulum. Next base: position 13,604 of record DBNZ01000156.1, on the reverse strand, counting down.
ATCAAAGCTTCTGCGGCCATCTTAAAAATCGATGAAAATTCAATTTTTCCAATTTCGGCCAAACAAGCCTTGTTGGCGAAAATCAAAGGCGATGAAAATCTACTGCAAAAAAGCCAATTGCCGAACTTAGAAAGTTTTTTGGCGGCCGACATTCTAAAGCAAAAACGCAATATCATGATCAATACGGTTACCAGGGATATAGGTGGCCTAGTGGGTGAATCGTATAACTTTGTGAACACTTCATTCAAGCATGCTACTGAACAACTGGAAGAGTTCAAGAAAGTTGATTTCCGCAATCAGGATATGACCGGCAAATTGATGTCGGAAACCCGAGACAAACAGAACGACTATATGGCCAATGTTGAAAACTTTCAAAGCAGTAGAAGGGTTTTCATTATCCAGGCAAAAATGCTTATCGATTCTTTTTCTGACGAGAAGGTTGAGGCCATTGTCAATACGGCAAAACATGAGATTTCTAAGAGCCTAACCACTTATGGTATGAAGCGACATATTCGAAAGTTGTTTGATGACCTTAGGGACTTGTTGCAAAACTCTATCGATACTGCCAATGAAACCCGTCGCTTGGTGATGGCGATCCACAAAAAATTCAGAGATGAACATGGTTTTAGGGATATAGAGTTATCCGTGTTTTCGGTCAAAAATTACCAAATAGAGCTTGAACAAATTTTCGAGGAAGGTGAGGTTTTCAGAACCAGCACCCGGGTGACCATGACAGAGCAACATCTGGTTGTTGAAAAGCTTTATAGCACCTTAATTGCCAAGGCGCGAAGCGTTATCAAGCAAGCCCAAACCGACGCGATTACCTGGGGCAACGGTGCGCTAACCCCGTTGATGCAGCAAATTAAAGAGCATAAGAAACAGATTGAAAGTCGTTTGCAAATGCTGAGAAAAATCAATGCGTCAAAAGGCGGTGTAGGTGAAAGCATTGCAACCTTAGAAGCTGAGTTGGAACCCATGAAGAAAAAAAAGGATGAGTTAGCTATCATCATAAAAAGTATGCAGCTAGATACGCGGCCTTTAGATAGTGATGGTTGAGAAAACCAGCAGATTGTCGAATAAATTATCCCCCGCCCAACGTTAACAACAAAAAATATTCTATCTAGGCCGCTGAAGTGGCTTAGCGAAATTCAAGGCGCTGTGCACCGCTAAGCCATTGCTAGGAGTCAGAGGGCAATCAAGTTTAGAGGGCGTCCTAAATTTTGTGTAAGAATCTGTTCAATATCTCTTGATGGCGGTAAGCATAAAGAGATGAGAAAAGTTTACCTAGGGGACATAAGCCGTGAGCGGTGCGACCCGATCAAAGACCTGTTAACGACCGGTAAGAAGACCCGGCCAGGGTGCGACGTGTTCTGCGTCGTCCCTTACTTGCGGAAAAGCGGATGCCCGTAGCCGCAGGGCATAAAGGGCGGATGTTGCCCTGCGACTTCCCGAAATACCCTAAAGGGCATAAATGCTGTGCCGTCTCTAGTGGGCGTAGGCTTTGGAAAAATACCGGACGGACGCCCAACACCAAACTGCCGTTTATTGATGGGGCTTGTTAGCCTTACTGCTGCGAAGATGTTGCACAGGTTCTTAAAGCTTCTACCCCCA
>DBNZ01000156.1:635-11592 GCA_002299495.1 Methylococcaceae bacterium UBA659 | reverse complement strand
TGCTGTCAATATCAAAAGGTTTGCCGCCTTTGATGCGGGAGAATTCGATGGCGCGCAATACGTTATTTTGGTCTTCATCATGTCCGATAACGCCGGATTCGCGGCGGAAGGCGCATTCTACGGCCAAATCGGCGCAGGATTTAATCAAGCGCACGTCTTCGATGTTGGCCGCAGAGGCTCTGGCGAAATAACCTGATTTTTGCACCAAGGTTTTTTCTGCACCCAACATGGCGGCAAATTGTTCGCCGAACCATTTGCCCGGGTTGATGGCGTCCAGTTTAATATGGCCGAAAGCGTCGCGGGGAACCTCCTGGCCTTGGGTCTCCATTTCGGCAACGATGGCTTCGACTCCGGCACCTTCGGAAACGAAAATGTTGACGCAATCGGTGCTCTCCATCACCGCTTTTAAACGCGCTGCTTCGGCGGCAATGTCGATAGCCATTTCAGGTACGAAAACGGCATGGACGTCGTAAGATTCGCGGGACAAGCCTAATTCCGGCAACCATTGGCGGCTGTCCAATAACTTGCGGTATTCTTTTGCGGTGGCCGCCGTCAACCAGCCGCAGTTGCGCCCCATCACTTCGTGCACGATCAACATGCGCGGGTTGGCATTGTTTTCGGCGACCACATTAGAAAAATACTTTGCGCCTTGCTCGGCGGCGGTCCAAGCGCCTAATGATTGTTTGATCGGGAACACGTCATTATCGACGGTTTTAGGCAAGCCGATCACAGTGAGACCGTAGTTGTTTTCTGCCAGAAACTTCGCTAAATCGGCGGCGGCGGTGTTGGTGTCGTCGCCGCCTATGGTGTGTAGGATGTCAACGCCATCTTTTATCAATTGGTCGGCGGCCACTTTTTGCGGGTTTTCACCTTCTTTGACCAGCCCGCGTTTGACACAATCGGCCACATTGGTCAGTTTAACGCGGCTGTTGCCAATCGGTGAGCCGCCAAAGCGGTGCAATAAGGCGGCATTGTCACGGACGGTTTGGGTTACCGGGTAGCAGTCGCCGAGAAGCAGGCCTTTATAGCCGCTACGGTAGCAAATGATTTCGATACTCGGGTCAATTTCGTGGTAACGCTCGATCAGGCTTCCGATAGCTGAGCTAAGACAAGGCGCTAAGCCGCCGGCTGTAAGGATTGCAACTTTTTTTGGTTTGTTCATAGTGGACGTTTATGGTTAAGCAATGGTTAGTGCCGGTGTCATGCTTTGAAAGATAAGAATAACACCTGGAACCGGTGTGAATGAGTAACGCTGTCAAGCAGAATCTTTTTGGACGCAGGATTATACCGGATTATGAAGCCCGTGTTGTGGGTAAACCCCATGCAAACGGAATGGGTTATACGCGCGTCGGGCTTTAATTTAAGTTTTTTTAAAAGGCTGTATTTATTGATCCGGCCCTTTAAAATTTGAGCCGTTCGTGCTGAGCCAGTCGCAGCACATGCGCCTTTCGACCCGCTCAAGGCGAACGGAGGTTACAACTGAATAAGGCCGTATTTAGGCGTCCGGTTTAGATGGAATTGGCAGCCAGCTTTGGCAATGTGGGTGCAAAGATTTTTTCTTTTATCATCCCTAAACATCTTCCGCCTATCCATGTGCAAACTCTGGGCACGGAATCAATCCAGATAATTTTGAATTCCCCTGCCACTCCCATTTGCTTGAATCTAAACTTTGTCACCTCTCCTGGAGCGATTTGAACGGATTTTGCCAGATGGATCATCATGCCATCTTGGGAGACATTGACCGAAACAAAGCCTTGGTAATTGCCCTGTATCAAGATTTCTCCGGGTAGGGTTAATTTTTTTCGGTATGCTTTTCTATTTTTATGCGCCACATCAGAATTCAGCCAGAGTTTCTTGAATTTTAGGCCTAAGGCAATTTGGTTTTGTTTGTTTTCAATCCGGACAATTTCGGCCTGCCCCTTAAGCTTTAAATCAGGAATTTGTATTTCAAGGGTGGTTGAATTTGCTAACACAAACGGTAGGTCATCAACATCGGTATGGTTTTGTAACTCAGCCAGCGCCCCCGTTAGGGAAATGTTTTTAATCGTAACGGCTTGTCGTAAGCCATCAACGGCGATTAGGCCCTGAGCGGACAGGTTTTTGCGATAAGGCCGTTTTTGCAGAAATTTCATAGTCCTATCTCCACTCAGTTAGGGGGGGTGTCAAGTTAGCTAAAACTATAGCATCTGTTTTTACAACCTAAAGACCGTTTGATTAAATTGTGACCTTTGTAACATACTCGTCTTCTCTTCATGAGTATCTACACCAGTTTTTAGCCGTCATTCCAGCATACCCTAAACAGCGTAGGGCACAAGTACCCTAAACAGCGTAGGGCACAAGTACCCTGAAGAGGGCAGCAGTGGAATGCCGGAATGACGATGTTTAAACCGTGCTCATACCCACAAACGAGCGTTCGTTATAGCGTATGGCTGCGGCAATTTTATGCCCCACCCATCGACAACGCTTGTGCTCTGCCGTGATTTCTTCTTTGAGCGCTTGATTCCGGCGAGGATTGAGGTGAATCAAGGGGATATGTCCCAATTGGCGGCGCATCATAAGCAGCGTCCATGACATCCTCATCTTGGCTAAAAGAATGCCAACCTGGCTATCGTGAGCAGATGCTGAGGTTAATATCGCACTCATGGGGATGCCGCCGTCTGCCGCATCAACGTGTCATTTGTAACCTGTACAACTGACTTTACAACCCTTGCTGTTTTTCTCGGGTAGCCGACGTTGCAGGCTTCCGGCAAGTCATTGAGCCTGTCTGTTTCAAGGTGCTCACCCATTCTGGTTGCTTCTGTCAGCCAGGGAAACAAAGAGCTTTGTGTATTCAGCCAGTATTGTGATAAGGCCTCTCGCAGATTGCTCATGTATTTGATAAAACTGGATTTTTTTGTGCTTCATCGGAAAGCCGTTGCGTTCGGCTGTAGTCGTCTACCATCTTCAATATCGCATTAACCAATGTCGCTTTGCCAGCCGATGTAGTGCCAATGGTAGCAATATGTAGCATCGGATGCGCCAATTTTTCAGCAACCCCGGCAAAGTCGGCATGGCAACGAGATAGTTGGTTGGCAATGCTATGGTTATTTTCCAGGCTAGGCGCAATAGCATGAAGCTGAAATAATTCTGTTTGTATCGCGTCGATTAAACGGCGGGCAGTATCCAGCGAGCGATGGCCTGATTGCGACATGTTGTCTCCAACGGCTTCTTGATGTCGATATTTTTGCTTTACATGATAATTGGCTGGAAAAACTGATTGATATAACGCAGATGAATTATGGTTCAACTAAATGAATTCATGCTTTCTTCCGCTGTCTTTTTCTCGGTTTTCCCTCGCCATTAGCGGTCTTTTTCGGCGACCCTTTCGGCAGCAACTCAAAATCAATTTTTTTCTCGTCCAAGTCCACCCTCACGACACGGACGGTCACGCAATCGCCCAAACGGTAAATGGTGTTGGTACGTTCGCCTAAAAGCCGGTGGCTGGTCGGGTCAAAATGGAAATAATCCTGGCCTAGGTTGCTGATATGCACTAAGCCCTCGACATAAATTTCCGCCAATTCGACAAAAAATCCGAACGAGGTAACGGCGGAGATGATGCCGTCGAACACGTCGCCGATTTTGTCCATCATGTACTCGCATTTCAGCCAATTGACCACGTCGCGGGTGGCGTCGTCGGCGCGGCGTTCGTTGGTGGAGCAGTGTTCGCCTAAGATCACCATGTCGGGAAAGCCGTAGTGGAAACTGTCGGCCTTTTTGCCGTTCAGGCAATGGCGGATGGCGCGGTGTACCAGCAAATCGGGGTAGCGGCGGATCGGTGAGGTGAAATGCGCGTAAGCATCCAGCGCCAAGCCGAAATGGCCTTTTTGTTCCGGACTGTAGACGGCTTGGGACAGCGATCGCAATAGCACGGTTTGGATCAAATGGGCGTCGGGGCGGCCTTTGATGCCGTTGACCAGGTGCATGTAATCTAACGGCTTGGGATTGCCGCCGCCGCCCAATACTAAGCCCAACTCGCCAAGAAAAGTTCTAAGATTCAGCAGCTTGTCCACGCTAGGGCCGTCATGGATACGCAACAATTTGGGCATTTTTTTTGCGCTCAAGAAACGCGCCGCCGCGCTGTTGGCGGTGATCATGCACTCTTCGATCAGCTTATGGGCATCATTGCGGACAACCGGCACGATTTTGTTGATCTTACGGTTCGCGCCAAACACAATCCTTGTTTCCTGGGTGTCAAAATCCATCGCCCCGCGTTGTTCGCGGGCAGCCCGCAGCACTTGGTACAAGCCGTACAGGTCCTGCAAATGAGGCAACAACGGGCGGTATTTTTCTTGCAGCTCGGCGTCGCCATCCACCAATATCGCCGCGACTTCGGTGTAGGTCAGGCGGGCATGGGAATTCATCACCGCTGCCATGAATTTGGCGCGCAACACCTTACCGTCGTGGTCGATCAACAGCTCGCAAACCAGGCACAAACGGTCTACTTTGGGATTCAAGGAACACAGGCCGTTGGACAGGATTTCCGGCAGCATGGGGATGACTTTTTCCGGAAAATACACCGACGTGCTGCGGTTTTTCGCCTCATTGTCCAAGGCGGTGTTGATGTTGACATAATGCGAGACATCGGCGATGGCAACCAACAGCTTCCAGCCTTTTGGGGTTTTTTTGGCATAGACGGCGTCATCAAAATCGCGGGCATCCTCGCCGTCAATCGTCACTAGAGGAATGTCGCGCAGGTCGACGCGGCCTTGCTTGGCTGTCTCCGGTACTTCCGGGTTTAGCAGCTTGATCTCGTCTAATACCGGATCTGGCCAATGGTGCGGCAATTCGTAAGAACGGATCGCCATCTCGATTTCCATGCCGGGGGCAAGATGGTCGCCTAGAATTTCAATCACGCGGCCGATCGGTTGATGCAGCTTGGTCGGTTGCTCGACGATTTCGGCGATCACAATCTGGCCGTGCTTGGCCTTACCCGACCCGCCGTTTTGGATCAATACCGTCTGCGCGATGTTTTTGTTATCGGGGATCACATAAGTGAAGCCGTCTTCTTTGTGCAAGCGGCCGACCACTTGATGGGTGTTGCGCTCTAAGATTTCCACCACGGCGGCTTCGCGGCGGCCTTTCTTGTCTAGGCCGGCAATACGGACTAAGGCGCGGTCATTATGCAGCAACGAATTCATTTCCCGGGGCGACAGGAACAGGTCGTCGGAGCCGTCATCAGGCCGCAGAAAGCCGAAGCCATCGGCGTGGCCTAAGATGCGCCCGGCTATCAAATCCTTGTTGTTGACCAAGCAATACCGCTGCCCCCGATTGAACAGCAACTGCCCGTCGCGCTCCATGGCGCGCAAGCGGCGGCGCAGCGCTTCGAGTTGTTCTGCATCGGTGATGGCAAAGGACGCGGCAATTTCTTTGCGGTCCATCGGACTGCCCGTTTTTCCTAGCAGTTGCAAGATCAGCTCACGGCTTGCAATCGGGTTTTCGTATTTTTCAGCTTCGCGCTGGGCGTAGGGGTCGGGTGTTGAAATGAAATCAACGTCTTTTTTAGACTTGGCGGGCATTTAAGGGATATTTTTTGAGATGCGGGGGAGGGGGTCAGTAGACCGTATATGATACAGCCTTAACTCATTAAGGCACAAGGAAAAAGCAGGGCAAGCGGGGGGGGGTAACTGCCCGCCGTGGCGGTATGGCTTTGCATTGTCCAAACAAATTGGTTTCAAAAATCCTAGGTAGCCCCGCAATGGTCATGAGTAAGCTTTTGGCAAGTCGTTCTGTCAAATGACGGTTCGCCCTTTGAGGGCGGGCAGTCGTACCTACAAGATAGCCCACTTGGCTTTGCAAAAATTATGACAATGGCAGGACTGCCAAATCCTAAAGGGGTGGCCAGCCGGGTACGCTGTGCGTACCTTATGCTTCCGGTGTCGATGAGGGTACGCGCAGAGTGCCATACCCGGCTGAAAAATCACAAGTTTTTCAAAATACGCTGGCGCATCCTGAGATAAAAGTCCGCCATCACGGCAATGAACGAGCCTTGTTTTTGCCAAAAGGCCGGAAAATCACCGCTGTATATTCAGCCAGTATTGTGATACTGCCTCTAGCAACCTGTTCATGTCTTTGATAAAACTGGATTTTTGGCGCTTCTGTTTTATCGTTTTGGGGCAGGTTATGTTCTTTTTTTGGCCGTTCTGGCTACTAATCCGCCTCGCTTTGATGCGTTTTGTAAGTTCCTCCACTACCTAAAACCCCCTAGCCCCAAATAAAGCGGTGCCTACCCTGACCATCGTCGCCCCTTCCCTGATAGCGGCTTCTAAGTCCCCGCTCATGCCGTAAGAAAATGTATCAAGGGGCTTTCGTAACCGTAATCCTCTAACCGCTTCATGCAGCCTTCGGAAGGGTTCACGTTGTTTGGCCAAATTCGCAGCGGGGGCCGGCATTGCCATCACCCCTAGCAAATCAATGCCAGTAAAATCAATAACTTGTTCGCAAAACTGAGGTAAATATCCCAACATCACCCCCGCTTTACTGGCTTCCCCGCTAATGTTCACTTGCAAACAAACCTTAAGGGGCGGCAGATGGCATGGACGCTGCATGCTTAATCGCCTAGCAATCTTGACACTATCGACGCTATGCACCCAAGAAAAATGCTCCGCTACCAGGCGGGTTTTGTTGGCTTGGATCGGGCCGATGAAGTGCCATGTAATGGCGAAGGCGCCTAATTCCCGTTGTTTGGCGACCGCTTCCTGGACATAGTTTTCCCCGAAATGGCGTTGCCCCGCCCGATAGGCTTGGGCAATGGCGCTGGCGGGTTTGGTTTTGCTAACCGCCACCAACATCACCGAACCCGATTTACGATGGGCGGATTGCTCAAGCTGGCGGATTCGCTGACGAGTGTTATTGAGATTGTCGGCTATCATTCATTCTACCCATTGGCCATAGCCGTCTGCACTAAGTCTGTGGGAGAACCCCATGTAAGCGCGCCGCCCCGGCGCGATTCGAGGCTAAGTCGGTGAGAGCGCCCATGTAAGCCCGTCACCTCTTTTCCAACAAATAATCCAACCAAAGGTTGGATAACTTCTCCTGCACGGTATTTTGCCGCAACCTAGCGTTCAAATGCGGGAAGTCCACTTTATCCAAATCCTGGTCTTGGTTGTAGCAGGAATAGACGAAGTATTCGTCGCCGTTGGCGTCGACGTGTTTGCATAGACACTGGGCGCAGATGCCTTTCATCATGCACTGCATCGGCGAATTGATGGAACCTACCGCGTGTTGCACGTTGCCCAAGTACGGTTTTAAGGTGTTGAAACGGGCTTCTTTGACCGCTGCCATCATGCGGTCGGAACCGATGACGATCAAGTGGTCGGCGTCGGACAACGGGATCGTTTGTTCGCCCAATTCGCCTTTAGCGTAGGCCAGCATGGTTTCTAGGATATTACCGATGTACGTCCGGTCTTGCGGGCGAGTCGGCGGGATCGCGGTCGCGCCCGGCGTGTTGTCCACCGACCAGACGATGACGTCGGACGCCGCTTCGATGTCTTCTACTTTAAAGAGGTCGCGGTTGAATTTATAGCCTGCGAAGTAAATCACCTGGTTGCCAGCGGCGCGCATGGCTTTTCCAATCGAGAACAGCACCGCGTTACCGAGGCCGCCGCCGATCAGCACGACCGTTTGTCCGCGCGGGATTTCGGTCGGCGCGCCGGTCACGCCCATCAGCACCACCTTGTCGCCGACGTTCCAGGTGGCGCACAGCCGCGACGACGAACCCATTTCCAGCGCGATCAGCGAGACCGTGCCTTGGTCAATGTCGACTTCGGCGCCGGTTAAGGCCAAACCTTCGGCGGCTAACACCGTATTTTCGACCACCTGGGCGTAGGCTTCAAAATTCTGTAACCGGTAGAACTGGCCGGGATGGAACTTAGCGGCCGCCATCGGCGCCTTGACCACTACTTCGATGATGGTCGGAGTCAGGCGGTTGATGGCGACGATGGTGGCGGTAAAGGCTTGGTCCAAACGCTTGAACAAACCTTGCAGCGCGGCATCGCGTTGTCCTTGTTGGCCAGGGTCTAGCGCGGCCAGTTCCTGCCCGAACAGTTTGACCACATGCGGGTAGCCGTTTTTGGCGCTGGCCATCGCCTTGACCACGTTGCCTGCGTAAACGGGGTGGTTGTCGCCGTAGAAGCTGATGAACTTACCGTCTTTTTGGTACGAGGTCAGCGGCGCCGGTTTGCCCAGTTTCGGCGTGGTTTCATCGTGCATCGCCACCAATTCCAATTTTCCGTCCGTCCATTCCGGCTGGAAGCGTTGGAAAAACTTGCTGTCCATCTGGAAGGTTTTCGGATATTCGCTTTGGTAAATCGTGTTCGGCGAGGTGCCGGCGGCAATATACAAATTGCGTAGCGGTACGGTGATTTGCTGGCCGAGGCTGCTCCAGCGCCCTTCTTTGAGTTCCAATTTGTCGAATTCGACGGCGCACAAATGGCCGAACTCATCGGCGATGGCGCCGGCAGGGCTCATGCCTTCGGCCAACGCGATGCCTTCTTCCAAGGCCTTAGCGACTTCTTCGTGGTTTTGCCGGTAGGCCGGCGCGTCGTTCATGCTTTTACGGTAGAACAAGGTGACGCCGCCCCATTGCTGCAACAACGGTTGAAAATCGGGCGACTCGCCCACGGCAACGGCTCGGTCACGCTCGGTTGTTATGGCTTTGCCGTGGCTTAGAAATTCGTCGAGGATGAGGATTTCTTCCTTGTCATAACCGCTGCGGACTTTGTCTGCGCCGTAACGCTCCACCAAGGTTTGGTAGCGGTGCAGGATTTTTTCCACTTGCACCGGGTAGTAGGCCATCAATTCGGTGGCGGTGTCGATCGCGGTCAAACCACCGCCGATGACACCGGCGGGCAGGCGCACTTGCAGGTTCGCCAGCGAGGATTTTTTGGCCGCGCCGGTCAATTGCAAGCCCATCAAAAAGTCGGAGGCCTTGCGGATGCCGCGCATCAAGTTGTTCTTCAACGGGATCACGGTCGGCTTGCCGGCGCCGGCGGCGATGCAGATATGGTCAAAACCCATGTCCCAAGCGTCGTCGATAGTTAAAGTACCTCCGAACCGGATGCCGCCGTAAGCGCGGAAGGCCTTGCGCCGAGCCAAGGCCAGGTAAATGACTTTCAAAAAGTTCTTATCCCAGCGCACGGTGATGCCGTATTCGGCCACGCCGCCGAAACCGGCCAGGATGCGTTGGTCCAGGTCTTCGTAAAGTTCATTGAAATCGACGATGGGCTGCGGCAAATTATCGGCATCGCCCGTCAGGGCAACCGGCAACGGCTCGATTTTCAGGCCGTCGATACCGGCCACGGCGAAGCCTTCGTTCAAGAGGTAATGGCTCATCGTGTAACCGGCGGGGCCTAGGCCGACCACCAGCGCGTTCTTGCCGTTGTAAGCCTGCATCACCGGGCGTTTGACATGCAGCGGGTTCCAGCGCGTCAGTAGGCTGTAAATTTCAAAGCCATAGGGCATGAACAATACGTCGGTGAGGACGTTGGTTTCGATTTGCGGGATGTTGACCGGGTCGGTCTTTTGGTAGATGCAGCCTTTCATGCACTCGTTGCAGATGCGGTGGCCGGTGCCGGGGCACATCGGGTTGTCGATCATGACGATGGCCAACGCACCGACGTTGTCGCCACGGCGTTTGACCAGGTGCATTTCGGAAATTTTCTCGTCTAGCGGGCAACCGATGGTGGTTTCGCCCAGCATATCGACTTTGTAGGTGTGGGTTTTTTTGTTCCTCATGCCTTTCGAGCAGGAATCGGTGTCGCGCTCGTGGCAGTAGATGCAGTGGTTGACTTCGGACAGCACTTCACGTTGCCCGTAGCGCGGGTCGGTCAGCTTGAAACCGTCGCGGCGACGGCGATGCCCGATTTTGCCCATCCACGCGCTGTAGCCGTCGAATGCAATGGTGTCGTGGGCGACCAGATGGTCGAAGTTGCGTTTTTGCGGGAATTTGAAGCTCAACCAATGCTCGGCCATGTCGTCGTCATGGCGGGCAATGAAGCTCCAGCGTTGGGTCAAATCCATCAGCGCGGCGATGAATTCGGCGGGGCCTGGCAACGCGACCACATCGGCGAACACGGCGGCGGCTTCCGGGTGCGCCGCCAATTTGGCGCGTAATGCCTCGGCGGCGGCATCGGCGTTGCCGTAGCTACCCGGCTTGTTTTTGGCGATAAGCTGGTAATGCGCCGACAACAGACCGATCTGCGCCCCGGCCCGCGCCACACGGCGTTCGGCGTCGCTGTCTTGGTCGGCTTCGGGGAAAGCGGCGGTTATCAGCAGCTCGAAGCGGCGTAGGATGGCGTCCACGTCCCAAGTGCCGATGTCCTGGCCTTTAAAATAAACGTCCAGTTTTTCCACCACTTCATTCTTATAGGTGAACACGCTGTCGATTTCATTTTTGATGTGAGTGGCCTGGGCTTGATGCACATCGCTGACATTGAATAAACGGGCGACGAACTGACCGACATAAGGGCCCATCTCGACTAGCAGTTCAGAGAGCTGTTCGGGCGTATAGCCTTCGCCTTGCGCTTGCCGGAAGGCGGCATAGCGGCCGAACAATCCGGCATCGTGGTGTTGTACGGACGCATCGAACGCGACCAGCAAGTCGTTAAGCCGCCCCGGGTCATACAAATCGGCATAAGTGAAATCGCTGATGCCTAAGCTTAAAGTGTGTTGTTGCATAGTGTCGTGTCGGATTGTTCCCAGAGGCATTTAGAAAACAAAGCCTTTAGGAAGAATAGAGAAGAAAGGTAAACTGCCCATTCTAAGGAAACACACGATTTTTCGCCACTGCTAAAAAGCCGGGTAGGTTTGCTGTGCGTACCTTCAGCGACACTATGAAGCATAAGAACGTGTTTTAACCGTGTCGCAAGCGGTTCGCGTGCCACGACTGCAACGACGGCATACCCTTTAGGGCATAAATACC
>DBNZ01000156.1:0-280 GCA_002299495.1 Methylococcaceae bacterium UBA659 | reverse complement strand
ATACCCTTTAGGGCATAAATACCCTCTAGGGCATGAATACCCTTACACCTTAATTCTGAATCCCCAAAAAGCCCAAATCAGGATGGCGGAGGAAGTCGCATTTACCCTCTACCCTCAAGAGCATAAGCTTAAAGCCTGACCCAGAGATTGAACGCCCCGCCATCCACACTCGCCAATGGCGTCCGCACCGTATACTCAGGCCACGAGTCTGTATGGATAAGGCCGGACTTAGCGCGTGGTTTCTGAACTTGAGCCAATAATTTTGCCGATATTTCTGGTT
>DBNZ01000113.1:21514-25790 GCA_002299495.1 Methylococcaceae bacterium UBA659 | reverse complement strand
GTGTCTTATCGGGCTTTATTATATGTCTTTGGACAATCCAAGCGACATAAGCTCACGGCATCACGCGGCTTTGTATAACGGGAAACATTATCCCCGTACCACCTGTACCACCTACGAAAACCAATGTGGTACGGATATTCCTTATAATAATCAATGCGATACCACCTGTACCACCGATACCACCGGAAAAATCGCAAACACAACGCACCTATAAAAAATGGCACTAGCAACTTACTTTATCCGTTAGGTAAAAATCTGGGGGAATGTTGTTTTTTGTAAAAAGGTGGTATTGGGGTACAAGAATACGGTCACACGGCTTTTTTGAACGGTATCACTTGCGCCCCGTTCTTGAGGCCGTCCAGATAGTCCGCCCATGATTGCATCATCTTATGGCGTTCTGGCAGGTGCGCCGTCCGGTTGTATGCCCGCCCGTTCGGGTCTTTGACCGCGTGGGCTAGTTGATGCTCGATAAAGTCGGGGCGAAAGCCTAGCACTTCATCGAGGATGGTTCGTGCCATTGCCCTAAACCCGTGGGCGGTCATTACGTCTTTACCGTAGCCTAGCCGTTTTAAAGCCGCGTTTAGGGTGTTTTCGCTCATGCACCGATCACCGCGTGGGGTGCGTTCAGAGGGGAATATATACCGCCCGTGACCTGTGAGTGGGTGGAGTTCTTGCAGTATCGCCACGGCTTGATCAGATAGCGGGACAATGTGCCGCACGTCTGTTTTTGATACGAGATAACGCCACTCTTTAGCCTCAAGGTCGATGTGTTGCCATTCGGCGGCGCGTAATTCACCGGGGCGGACGAACACCAGCGAGGCAAGTTTTAAGGCACAAACAGAGGGTAGCGATCCTTGATAGCTATCTATGGCGCGTAGTAATTCGGCTACGGCCTTGGGTTCTGTAATGGCGGCGAAGTGTTCACCTTTGGCGGCTGGCAATGCACCGCGTAAATCTGGGGTTATATCCCGATCAATGCGCCCTGTTGCCACGGCATAACGATAAACCTGCCCGCATATTTGCAAGGTTCGGTGTGCGGTTTCTATCGTGCCGCGTTCTTCTATGCGCCTTAGGCAATCGAGAATATCTTTAGGCAAAATATCGGTAATGGGTTTACTGCCAAGCCAAGGAAAAATGTTCCGCTCAAGCATCCGTTTGGAACGGTTATTTTTTTCTTCCCACGTTTCCACTTTTTTTGCCCCCCATTCACGGGCGATCACTTCAAAGCTGTTTGCCGCGTTTTCGGCCTTGGCTTGCTTGACGGCTTTTTTGTGTTCGTTGGGGTCTATACCGTCAGAAATTTGTTTTTTGGCGGTATCTCGCTTGTTGTGGGCTTCCTTAAGTGTCGTTTCGGGATAAGTGCCAAGCGCAAGCGTTTTGCGTTTGCCGGAAAAGCGGTAATCCAACCGAAAGTATTTGCCGCCGTTGGTATGGACAAGCAGGTACATACCTTTTTCATCGGGTAGCTTGTAAGGCTTGTCGGGGCTGGGTTTGGCGTTCTTAATAGCGGTATCTGACAGGGGCATGACGGTATAAGCTCCAGCAATTTTTGATATACCGCCATTTATACCGCCACAAATGGCGGTATGTCAATGTATCTTGTTGCACTTCGTCGGACAATAAAAAACCCGCTAAGCCTTATGGCTTGCGGGTTTGTGTACTTCGTGGAATCTGTCTGAATTTATTAGTGGAGGCTGCGGCCGGAATCGAACCGGCATAGATGGCTTTGCAGGCCACTGCATAACCATTTTGCTACGCAGCCAATCTGAAATAAAAAAGCCGCGACTTACGCGGCTTTTTAAATTGTTTGGAGCGGGAAACGAGATTCGAACTCGCGACCCCAACCTTGGCAAGGTTGTGCTCTACCACTGAGCTATTCCCGCGCTTTAAATATTATCCGAGGCATTATATAAAGTTTAAAATCGTTGTCAATTTTTATTTAGGGTTACCTCTCATCAAAACACCCTAGCCAAAATATCGGTTAACAGGGCATCATCCCAGTCTGCTGCCTTGTGCATCCGTTTGATACTCATAGGTTTCTCCGAAAGGGGCGAAGGCGTTATCGGACAAGACTTAGGGCATGGGCGAGCATCGGGCCGAACAAGCCGCTGGCATGGCCTTACATGGGTGGCCGCAAGCGCGGGTCAATCTCTGCCACCGTGTGAATCCGCAGCGTTTGCGGTATTTTAATAGGGCTTGTGGCCTGGTCTACGAGCATCTTGCAGAAGCTACACGAATTCAATGTGGTGAAAGCGTTGACGCAGATTTGGACGACCAGATGATGGCCGTTATTTTGGCGTTGAAAAATCAGGCTTGAGTTAAGCCGTATGAGTCGATCGTTAGTCTGTCATGCCAACCCAATAGCAGCCAGGTATGAACTTAGGTTAGGATAAAGACCTTCAACATCAACTATCCAAACCGCCGTGCAAAAAACCACTCCACGCTATCTCGTCGGCATCGACCTTGGCACCACACACACCGCCGTTGCCTTTTGTAAAGCCGGCGATCCCGCCGCCTTGATTGAGTTGTTCCCGCTACAGCAATTAGTCGCTCCAGGACAGGTGGCGGAGCGGGCGTTGTTGCCGTCTGCGCGCTATCATCCGGCGGCAGGGGAGTTGTCGGCGGCGGATGCCGGCTTTTCGCCGTCCGGCGGTAGCGCGGTGATCGGCGAGGCGGCTCGGGTGCTAGGGGCGAAGACCAAAGGCCGTTTGGTGACCAGCGCGAAAAGTTGGTTGTCGCACCCGTCGGTGGACCACGGCGCCGATATCCTGCCCTGGGGCGGCGACGATGGGGTCGTTAAGGTGTCGCCGATTGAGGCCAGCGCCAGTTATTTGCAGCATATCCGCGGCGTATGGTGGCACCGTTACCCCGATGCGCCGCTGGAAAATCAGGACATCGTCATCACCGTCCCCGCTTCCTTCGACGAAGCCGCCCGCTCGCTGACCTTGGCGGCGGCCCGGCAAGCCGGTTTGCCAAACGTGCGTTTGTTGGAGGAGCCGCAGGCGGTGTGTTATGACTGGCTGCGGCGCCACGCGGGACGGTTGCGGGCGGCATTGGCGAACGTGCATTTGCTGTTGGTGTTGGACGTGGGCGGCGGCACCACCGATTTGACCTTGATCAAAGTCCAGCATGGCCTGGGCGAACCGAAATTGACCCGGATCGGGGTCGGTGACCATTTGATGCTGGGCGGCGACAATATCGACTTGGCCTTGGCGCGGTTGGCGGAAAGCCGCATCGTCGGCGAGGGCCAGCGCTTGTCCGCCGCCGATTTGTCGCAGCTGATCGAACAATGCCGGATCGCCAAGGAGCGGTTGTTGGCGGAAGAGGCTCCCGAACAAGTCAACGTGACGTTGCTGGGCGGCGGCTCCAAGTTGATCGGCAGCACCCGTTCGACGGTGTTGAGCCGTGACGAAGTGCGCGGGATTGCGTTGGACGGCTTTTTCCCGTTGTCCGGCCTTGATGAATGGCCCGACAAAAAACGCAGCGGCGTGGTTGAATTCGGTTTGCCGTATGCGGCGGAACCGGCCATCAGCAAGCATATCGCGGCGTTTTTGCAGCAGCATCAAGCCGCCGCCAAAGCAGCCCTACCGGATGGCGGCAGCGTCCCCGATGCGCTGTTGTTGAACGGCGGCGTGTTCCGCAGCCAGCCGATCACCCAACGGGCGCTGGCTCTGCTGCATTCATGGCGCCAGCAAGCGCCGGTATTGCTGGAAAACCAGCATCCCGAATTGGCGGTGGCGTTCGGGGCGGTCAGTTACGCGCTGGCGCGGCAAGACCAAAAGCTCAAGATTGGCGGCGGCGCGGCGCGCAGTTATTTCTTGGTGGTGGATACCGAAACCGCCGCCAAACAAGGCGTTTGCATCTTGCCGCAAGGCAGCGAGGAAGGCGAGGAAATCATCCTGACCGACCGCCAGTTCGCCTTGCGTTTAGGGGTTCCGGTGCGATTCCATTTGGCCTCCATCAGCGGCGGCAATTACACGGCGGGCGATATCGTCAATATCACCGATGCCTTCCATTCCTTGCCGCCGTTGGCCGTGGCCTTGGGCGAAGGCGGCCATAGGGCAGAAATCATCGTCCGCTTGTCGGTGATGCAAACCGAAATCGGCACCTTAAAAATTCAATGTGTGACGGTGGCGGACTTGGGTCAACGCTTCGATGTCGAATTCCAAATCCGCAAGAAAAGTCTGTCCGTTGCTCAGGCCACTGGCGTCGATTTGCCTGCCAGCATACTTTTGGCGCAGGAAAAAATCCAGGCGGTGTTCGGTGCTAAATCCAA
>DBNZ01000113.1:17085-21141 GCA_002299495.1 Methylococcaceae bacterium UBA659 | reverse complement strand
TTGGCCAGCCCGCGCACCGATTGGCCGGTGCCGGTGTTGCGCGAATTGTTTGCCAGCCTGCTGGAAGGCGGCAAATACCAGCGCCGCAGCGAACACCATGAGCGGGTCTGGTTAGGCTTAGTCGGTTATTGCCTGCGCCCCGGTTTCGGTTACCCGTTGGACGATTGGCGGGTGGGGCAAATCTGGAAAAACTACCCGCAAGGCATCCAATACGTCAGCGAAACCCGTAACTGGAGCGAGTGGTGGACCTTATGGCGGCGGGTGGCCGGCGGTTTGGATGGCGTGGAGCAGGCAAAACTGTTTGCCGAACTGTCCAAGTACCTGAACCCGGCGGCGGCCCGGCAAGCCGGGGTGGCCAAGCAAATCAAGACCCGCGGCTACGATGACATGGTGCGCCTGGCGGCGGTGTTGGAGCGTCTGCCGGTGGCGAAAAAAATCCAATTGGGCGAGTGGCTGTTAAAACGCTTGGAAAAACCCGCCGAACCGGAGCAATCTTGGTGGGCGGTCGGTCGGGTTGGGGCTAGGGTGCCGTTCTACGGCTCCAGCCATAACGTCGTGCCGATAGAAACGGTTGGTATTTGGCTAGGGCAAACGCTAACCGAGGATTGGAAGAAAAAACCCGCCGCCGGTTTCGCCGCCACCTTGATGGCGCGGATGAGCGGCGACCGCGCCCGCGACCTAGACGATAACCTGCGTGGCCAGGTGCTGGACAAGCTGAGACAAAGCAAAACACCGCAGGCTTGGTTCGATATGGTGGCCGCAGTGCGGGAACTGGACGCTAAAGACGAACAACAATTGCTGGGTGAATCTTTGCCGCCGGGCTTGAAACTCATAATTACAGACTGAGGGGGGTAACGATGGATTTTTTTGCCAGTTTTAAAATAGTGTTTTTGTTGTTATGGCCGTTTTTGCTGCTGTTTATTTATTATCTGGTCGATAGGAAAGGCTTTAAAAGCAAAATGCAGAAGTTGTTGGGAAAGGATTTCAATAAATAAGGGTAGATAGCAAGTCCTTTAGGGAATCGTTTCAACCGGGAATGAGCACGTCAAATTTCCGCATCAATTGGGAAATGCCTTGACGTTGGCATAGGAGGACGGGCAGCAGTAAATCGTCTTCGGTTAATCCGCGTTGTACCAGCGATTCCCGCTCGACATAAACGGAGTCCACGCCGTACAGCTCTAGCGCCTTGAAAACGGCGGCGGTGTCTTTGTCGCCACCAGAGGGTCGTTGGTGTTTTTTTAATTGGAACACGCCGTCGTCCAGCAGCAACAAGGTGACTTCTTGGTCAAAAGCGGCCGTGGTCAGGATGCTGTCCAGCATTTCTTGGCAATAGGCCCCGCTGTGCGGTGGCTTGGTCAAGACAAACAGGAACCGTTTCATCGCCTCAGCCAAATACCAGCACGCGGTCGGCCGCTATGATGGCTGCTAGCCATTGCCCTAAACCGGCGATGCGGAAGCCAGCCGCCAAACCGTTATCGGTTTTGCCTTGCCTTTGGGCTTCGTCTTCATGTAACAACCCGCGCCGCTGCGCCGCCGAAATGCACACCACCAAGTCAATTTGGCTATCTTCTGCTAATTGGCTCCAAAGCTTGGTCAGGTGGGATTCGTCATCGGGGGGCAGGCTGTATTTGAAAGCATGGTAAATGCCTTCATGGTAGAAAAACACCCGCAGGATCTGATGGCCTTCGGCATGGGCGCACCGGATAAAACGATAGGCCGTGAACCCGGCCTTGTTGTGGTAGGGACTGCTGTTGATTTGGAAGGCAAATTTCATGGTGAACGGAGTGAAGTTCAATGGCGTCATTATGCGGAATGCAAACCACACGGACAAGCGAAAAAAACCCGCCACGGATGGCCCGCTGCGGGTTTTTGTTTAGCGGTGACGCAAGCCTAAGCTTGGTTGGGGAAGGTGATTAGGGTAACCGCGTGATTCTGTCCAAAGCGACAGGGGCGATCGGGGAATGGGCGGCGAAATATGCGGCTAACGCATCAATGTCTTGGGCGCCACCTAACGGGTCTGTGCCTTGGCGCAACACGGTGAAGTTGTCGCCGCCGCTGGCCAGGAAGCTGTTGACGGTCACGCGGTAGGTATTGGCAGGGTTTACTGTCACGCCGTTTAGGCTGATGCTGGCGGGGTCAACCTTGGCGCAAGCACCGCCGGCCGCATTCCAGCTATAGCGAAATCCAGCCGAAGGCAACAGGATGCGGTTAAACGGCTGGGTTGCGCCTAAGTCATTGGCACAACCGGTGAATTGTTGTTCCAACAAGGTTTCGATCTGGGCGCCGGTCAAGGTCATGGTGACCAAACTGTTGCCGAACGGCTGCACCGTGAAGGCTTCAGCATAAGTGACGTTGCCGTCACCTTCGCCCACAGTGCTGGAGGCAAATGTCATATCGGCGCGGACGCCGCCTGGGTTCATGAACGCGACTTGGGAGCTGCCGAATTCTGGGGCTTGGGTGGCTGCCAATTGCGAATCGGCGATGATGTTGCCCATCACTTGTTCGCCTGCGGCGTTCGCAGTCCTAGACAAGGTGTTAGTGATGCTGCCGATAACGCGGTTGGCAATCGGGGCTGCGATGGTTTTATAGTTGTCCACGATTTGTTTGATGCGGGCATTCGGCGTGATGTCCGGGTTGTTCCTATCCACCAGCACGTTGTTGGCGGTGACGCTTCTCACCACGCCGTTGTTTTTGTTAATCTCCATGTCGATTTCAGTGAGGACACGGCCAATGCTGTTGGCGCCGGTGACCGGAATCAAGCGGCCTCTGCTGTTGGGCAGCATGCAGTTGTAGGCTTGGTGGGTGTGCCCTGTGAGCACAATGTCAACGGCGGGTGACAAGCGGGCTACGATGCGCCTGATGGGGGAGCCGTCTAAGTTGCCGTCGCATCTGTTAATGGTGGCCGCGTTTTGGGGGACTGGGATGGTGCCGCCTTGGTGGATCAGGGCGACAATGGCTCTAACGCCTTGTCTTCTCATTTGCCTTACGGCGGTGTTGGTGGCCCTGGCTTCATCGATGAAGCGCAAGCCAGCTACGCCGCTAGGGGTGACGATGGAGGGCGTTTCTCTCAAAGTCATGCCGATAAAGCCGACTTTTACACCGTCATAGTGTTTGACGATATACGGCGGAAAAAGAGTCTTGCCGGTTGCTTCGTCGATCACGTTGGCGGCCAAGAATTTAAATTTTGCGCCGGTAAACGGGTAGTCGGTGCCGGCCTTGATGCCTTGGCAAGAGTTTTCGCTGGTTGGATGGCAACCGCCGTATTGCATGCGTAGCAATTCGTCCTTGCCCTTGTCAAATTCGTGGTTGCCGACGCCGTTGATTTCCAAACCGGCCATGTTCATGGTTTCTATGGTCGGCTCGTCATGGAACGACCCAGAAATCAATGGCGTTGCGCCGATCAGGTCACCTGCGGAGAGGATCGCGGTGTTAGGGTTTTTGCTCTTAATATGGGCGAAGTAACCGGCTAAATAGTCAATGCCGCCGACCGGGATGGTGGCGGCTCCGGCGGCGTCTCGGAAGTTGCCGGGAGATTCCAATTGGCCGTGGAAGTCATTGATGTTGATGATTTTTACGTTGACCGTGTCAGGGGCAGCGTAGGCGGTGCCGGTAACGGCGATGGCTAAGCCAATGGCACTGGCGATGGTGCTAAGTTTCATTCGGTTTTCCTATTCATTGGGTGGATTGAAGGAGGCGATAACGTGGAAAAATGCCTGCCGTTACCGCTGGTTCATTCGCCATCTGCTGAGCACATCTGGCGAACCCTAACAGTGTATTTAAAAACTATGAAATTCTGGTTACAACGGCAGGGCATTGATGAGGATCTTCCGCTGTAGGGCTAAATTACACGCGAATGAGCGATATTCATAAGTTCACCACACCAGCCCATTACGGCCATACCTTCATTGCCTGTTTTAACGAAGCGGGCAATTTCGCCGGATTCACGGCACAAACCGATGTGCTGAATTTTTCGTTTGACTTGGACCCACCCTGGGGTGTTGATTTGTTCGGTTAGCTATTGACGGTTTTTTTTAGGAAAAACAGCAATGCCTTGGG
>DBNZ01000113.1:560-16767 GCA_002299495.1 Methylococcaceae bacterium UBA659 | reverse complement strand
ATGCCTTGGGGGGTTAACCACCTAAATGCCCTAGCTTATAAACGGATTTGTCCAAAGAGGTCTGGAAAGCCGCATCCGGTTCTTTGGGCTTTAATGATGGGTTAGGCGCCAATGTTGATGGTTATGAGATCGTTCAACGTAGATTTTTGAGGAAGGTTTAGATTATTTTTGTTTGTAGGCTCGCCCCACCGTCTTTCTGTCAGCTAAAAACTTGCTATTTGGAAATCTCCTTGTATATTTCCTATGTGTTTGTTTTCATATAAAAAAATGGTGGGGTTATGTCTTACGACGCACTTAAAATTATCGCCGTAGTGATCTTAGGGTTTGCGATTTTAGTTTTTATGCCAATGTTATTGACCTATATTTCCGATGGCGATCTTCGCCCCTAGTCAGACGTGCATGACAAAACAAAGTTATGGCAACGGTAAGCTACGGTTAATAGCTGACCCTAATGCCTAATTCCGCGCCTCGGCCTGGTTCGGGCGCGAAGTTACGCAGGAAAGAAACAGAGTTGCGGATATTTTCGTCAAGCAGGTTGTTGGCTTTGGCGAACACGGAAATATCCACGTCCTTATAGTGCTTGATCCGGTATTGGCTGCTCAAACCTAATAGCACATAGGCGGGGGTTGCGGTATCGAAATCACCCGGGTGGTTTTGCGCCTCGCCCCGGGTTAAGCGCAAGCCGTTGCTCCAATCGCCGAGGAAGTGGTCTATTTGGAAACCAAACCGCAATGGCGGCATGCGTGGCACATCGCCGCCGTCGGTGAACTGGCCCCGGGTATAGTCGCTGAACAGGGCTAACTCCAAGAGACCATAATGATTTTCCATAACAGGAAAAACCAGCTTGCTTTCATAACCCATGAAGGTGGCGTTGGCTTGTTGACCGAGCGTCACCTGCACACAATCTGCGCCGGAGCAAGCTCCTCCGTGCTTATCGACAAACTCGCCGGTGCGGTTAAAAAAGATATAGTCGCTTGCCCAATTGTTGAACAGGTCGATTTCCGCCCGCAGCCAATCGCTGTTGAAACGATAACCTAAATCTAGGTTGACGGAGTTTTCTTCCTGAAGGCCGGTGTCGCCCATTTCAAAACTGCGGGTGGCGTGATGGAAGCCGTGCGATAGCAGTTCCTGGGGGTTGGGCGCCCGCGAGGAGCGGGTAACGGCCAGATTGACGCGGTTGTGGCTATCGGCTTTCCACAGCGCGGACGCGGAACCGCTGATTGGGGTGAAACTGAAATCTTCATGCCCTTCCGGATTAATGTGGGTGGGTTCGACCCGGACGCCGAATTGGTAAGTCATGGCGTCCTGTTTAATCGATTCCACCGCGAACACGCCATAACTGTTGGTTTGGGTATGGGGTAGAAGGGGCTGCGACCCATCGGCGTTGGGAGTCTCTTTGTGATCATCATCGTGATCATCATGGTGATCGTCGCCGTGATCATCATGGTGATCATCATCGTGATCGTCGCCGTGAACATCGAAGCCTAAAGCTTGCAGATCGCTACTTTGGAGGTGAAAACCGACCATGCCCCGCATCGGGCCGATATCATGATGCGCCAGTTCCAAACGGCTCTCCCAGGTGTCGTTAGTGAACAACGTGGCCGTGGCGCCCTCCTTCAGCTCGCGGTGTTCGTAATCGGTAAAACCGAGTTTGACCCGTAACGATTGGGCGAATTCGAACGGATCCTTGAGTTCGCCTTTGAGATCGTATTTGCTTTGATTTAGGGCAATACGGGCTTTTTCACCGGTACCGTCGGGCGCGATGCCGTACTCGTTTTCTAGGTAGTTGTAGGCGGCCCCAAGAAAACCGGGCGCACCGACCATGGACAGCCCCGCCGATCCGCTTAAGGCGTGGGAAGATGTGTTGTCGATATAACCATGAGTATTTTGCAGGCGCGCCGGCAAGTTGGGCTCGACTTGCCGGGCCGCCGTCTCGTCTATGGCGTATCCGCCAATGTTAAGGTTGCTCCGGTTCCGAAAAAAACCATCCAGATGGTAGGCGACATTGCCTTGGCCGCCGTTGATTTTGAGCGCGGTCATGGTTTGATCGGATGCCGAATCGTAATGTTGGTCCAAGACGCCGCCAATTAGCCGTTCCGGCAATTGTTCGGGGATGCGGTTGTCGATGATGTTGACCACGCCGCCGATGGCGCCGCTGCCGTACAGCAAGCTGGCGGGACCGCGCAAGACTTCGATGCGCTCCGCCATCAGCGGTTCGACGCTGGTGGCGTGGTCCGGGCTGATCGCCGACGCATCGTTGCTGCCAATGCCATTGGACAAAACCCTCACCCTAGGCCCTGATTGACCGCGGATAACCGGTATGCCTACGCCTGGGCCAAAGGACTGGCTGGTGATGCCTAATTCGTTTTTCAGGGTTTCACCAATGGTGTGCGCCATTTTTAGCCGCAATTCCTTCCCGTCTAAGATCGTGACGGGTTTAGCGAAGTCCGCAATCGCCTCTTCTAGGGGTGCGGTGACAATCACGGGATCGATTTTTTGTACGGTGTCCTCGGCTCGAGCAACGGCCGGACCCATCATTGGCAATAGGAAAATAAACAATTTTTTCATGGTGACACCTGATTTTTTTATGGAGTGTTTGGATTTTGGCAGTTTTTGAGATGTTATAACATAACATATCATCATTGAAATTTAAATTTAAATTTAAAACCTGGGATAAGGCAGCGGTCGCCACATAAATTAATTGGGCTGGGAGGGCAGCAGCACCGCTTGTTCCGAACATCGGCGGCAAATGCCATGAATTTCAATGGACTTGCTGTGCGCGGTGAAGCCTGCCTGGGTTAACTCGTAGGACAATTCAGTCAAGACTTTTTCAGGGGTGCGTTCCTCCACTTCTTGGCAACGTTTGCAAATCAATAGCAACTGCTCGTGGTTATGGTTTGAACAACGGCAACCGATGAAGGCGTTCAGGCTTTCGACCCGATGCACCAGTCCCTGGGCCATCAAAAAATCCAAGGCGCGGTAAATCGTGGTGGGTTTGGCTGTGCTATTGATCGGTTTAAAGCGGTCCAGTAGTTCGTAAGCCTTGACTGCCTTGTGGCTTTGCCAGATTAATTCCAATACCTGATGGCGGATGGCGGTTAGTTGCACTCCGCGTTGTGCACACAACTGTTCCGCAGTGGCTAACGCGTTGTCGACGCATTGTTGATGGTCGTGGTGGGTTGGACTGTGTTGCGGGTGGGTTGGCTTAGCCATAACTTTAGGGCGAAATAGAACAAATGTTATGTTATAACATTTAGGTCTAATCGGCAATCCTTCGCCCAGATCGACAGCCAGGTTTGTGAAAAAGGGTAAACGCTCATTTAACCACGTCTGTCATCGATAGCAGAAACAGTCGAAGAGGGTGCCCACCTTCAACTAAGTGAACACCTGCATGTTAGAGACAAAGAGAGCGTTATCCAGGCCGTTAGTCATAGCTCACCGCTGTGATGGCAGGTGTCGTTATGATCCGATTGCTAAACAAGAGCTGGTTCAAAGTGGTTTGCAGCCGGGGGTGTCGATTGCGCGCGAAGCTATGCTGACCATTATCTTAGTGAACGGTGTTCAGATGAGGCTCCAAGCCATTGACCTGGCTGAGCTGTCACCACTGTTAAACACCCTGGCCAATTTGCGGTATTGTTAAATATGTAGCGTTTTTGATTTTTATCTAATTGAATACTAAGGCTAAAAAATATTAAAGCTATCTAAAATTAACAATGCCAAATTAACAATGCCCTAATTCAGATCGCTTTAATGCGTTTTGCAAGTTCCTCACACGTTCTAAGATGCAGAAATGCGTTCTCCAGCAAATGGCGCAGCTTGCGGACATGAACCCACCGGGCTTCCATTTGCTTACCGTATCGGTCAGATAATCCGCAGGCGGTTGATGGCCAAAATTATGCCGGGCTGCCGCCCTCGGTTTCTCTCCATTGGCTATAGGGATAATGCGCCAAGTTGTTGTTATAGTAGCGCATATCGTTTGTCACCTGGAGCCCTAGCCAAGCCGGCTCGGGAAAAGATTGTCCTATGGTTGCCAATTCTATTTCTGCCACGATCAAGCCTTCGTTCTCACCAAAAAATTCGTCTATTTCCCAGGTAAAGCCGTCTACGATGACAAAATGGCGTTTTTTTTCAATCAGGGGCTTACGGCAAAGTTCATGCAAAATTTCCTCGGCATCCGGCAGAGGAATTTCGTATTCGTATTCATGACGATGGGTTCCAATCACCGCGCTTTTAATATTTAACCAGGCCTTTTCGTCACTGACCCTTACCCTAATGGATATGTGGGCCTGCGCGCTTAGGTATCCCTGGCGATAGATAACCGTGTGGCTAACCTGTAAGCGCCAACTATCGTTAGCCAATAAATATTTATGTTCAATTTCGACAGCCATCAGTGTGCTATTTGCTCTAGGGGGGAATCTTGCAAGCGGGTGATCCAAGGCCGCTGGCCCGACGGGTCGACATGGAAAGCCAGGTTATCGGGCTTATGCAACAAACCTTGATCACCCGAGGCATTCGGGTTGAGTTGTCTTTTTTCAAAAAAATCAACCAGACGCCGGACATTGTAAACGGCCAGCACCCGGCTGGTGATATTACTGCGATAAACTAGGTAGGCGACATTGCCTTCGCTAAACGCGGGATTTCTGTCAATTAATTCAGCCAATTTGCCAGGGTCATGGCCCGCCAGATTCCGCAGCGCCGAACCTGCACCGGTTTCTATCAGGTTCCGCAAATATTCCAGCAAGGATCCGGCGATCTGATGGCGTTGCAAGGCGCGCACCTCGTCGTCAGAACAGGCAAAGCTTTCCGCTACCAAATATTGTTTGCCGCGTTCCGCGTCGTTGGCAAATAGCGATAATTTATCTAGGGCCTTATGTTGCAGGGCGGCCAGGAACGAGGTGGGCGCCCGGATATGCTTATCGACCGTGACCACCCACGGCAAGGCCCGAGCGGTCTTTTCAAAACGGAATTTTACCCCGCTGATCACCGCCGAGCGGGGCAATTCGTCCTCACGCCCTTCCGGTTTTACGATAAAGGCGTCAACGGCGGTGATTTGGGTCTGGAAATCGGCCTGGTGGAACTGGTCAATTAGGTCAGAATAACGGGGCTTGTAAGGTATGCCCGTGCCATCATACAAAATGTTGACCCGGTTTTCCCTGGCATGGCTGGCGACTAGGCCACGCAAACGATTGGCGAACGGTTCGACAAACACATAGTCATCGCTATGATGGCTGGCGGCGGTCAACACACCATACAAATCGCTTAGCATCCGGAATTGATCCAGCGAGGCGATGACAAAATTATCCCCGCACTGGGCAGCGGCAATTTCTTCAACCGCTGTTTTTCCGGAACCGGCACCGCCCATCGCCATAAATAACTTGGGCCGGCTAACGGGAAATTTGCCCAAAAATATCGCACGCTTAGCATCTTCTAACTTTTGGGTTATGCGCTTAAGCCTTTGATAAGCGATTTCGACCCCCCTTTGTAAACGGCTATCGCCCTCGGCAGCGTTCAATAAACGATTTTTTACCGCTTCATTGCCGGCCAAGGAAAACACGGTCGCCGCTTCGCCCTCGCATTGCTTGAGCAGTTCAAGCACTTCATTATGGCTGGACATCCGTAAGCCGGTCAGGATGTTGACGTCCAAACAAAACAGCGGGGCTTGGCCATTCTCGGTGGTTATGCCGTCAATTTCCTGGTCAGCGGCTGCCCTTAAAGCCTCCGTGCCCGGCAAATAGCCGATGGCGCACCGGACGATGTCCAAAGGATAATCGGCGAAATGCTTGCCTGGGGTGAACAATTCCGTGTCTATTTGGTTTAACGGCACCAAACCGCCATTTACCGTCACCAGGCAAGCAATGCCGTCAGTGGTGCGGTGGGATAAAAACGGAATGCCCAGCAAAAATTTTTTGTTTTCAGGCCATCTGCCGTAACCATTGGCCGTATTATGAAGATATTTGGTGCGCGTAGAATCCATCGCATGATGGAAAGCGCAGGTCACTTGGTCGCCATCGCTATCTAAGTTGTGTAACACCGCCGGATCGCCAGGTTCTAGGCGGCGAAAATCAATGCCCAACGGATAAACGGCCTTAAAAGCAGGCAAATCCCCCAGCGCGGTCATAAAAAAATCCAATGTGATTTGATTGCCATAGCCAAATGGCCGGATCACCCGCATCTGTTGATAAAACAAGCTTAAGCGTTCGGCAATATTGCGGGTATGCATGACGAAGCCATTGTTGTCGAATATCGCCGTGATCTTATTTTCTTCATCGTCCAACACCAAACTTTCGACCACTTCCCGGAACCGCTTACGTTTACCTGGCTCCGGCATGTTACCCGGACGATGGCTGACCGTGGCTTGTTCTTTCCAGTCATGGAACATATCCCGATGGATACGCAAAAACAGTTCGGTCAAATAAGTGACCCGTTTGGCTTGGTCATGGGAAACGGTGCTTTCCGCCTCCCGTTGCAACGCGCTCAAGATGGCGCTCGCCCTTGCGATCGCCAAAGCGGTCCTTAGCCTTTTTAACGGGTGATAGCCAGAAATACAATGGTTACCCTGTTCAACCATAACATCGCCCCCGCTAGAGCCTGCGTATGCAAACCCCAGTCCATTAGTTGTTATTGTTACCGTAGCTCCGCTAACGAATAATCATCTTGGGTACAGGTCAGTCTGGCATTAAGGATTTGGTTCTCCAAATCCGCCGCTGCGTCAACCCGACATGCGACCCGGACATAATTGGGCGCATAACCAAAGACTAATTTTTCATTTTCATTTTGCGCCATACTTTGGGCTTCCCATAATACCTTATATTCCGAGCCGATATTACGCAGCAAAAATTGTCGTTTTAATTCGCCAGCCAAGGCATGCAATGCTTGACTGCGTTGTTTTTTCATAATGTCAGGAACCTGGCCCGGCAAACTGGCCGCTTTTGTCCCCGTCCGTTTGGAATAGGAAAAAATATGGATATGGCCGAAACCCATCTGCCTGATGAAAGCCAGGCTTTCTTGCCATTCCAGTTCGGTCTCACCCGGAAAACCGACGATAATGTCAGTGGTGATGTTGAAATTTGCCACAGAATCCCGTAAGCGCTGGACTATAGCGGCAAACTCACCGGTTTTACAGCGCCGCGCCATGCGCCGTAAGACACTGTCGGAGCCGCTTTGCAAAGGCAAATGCAAATGCGGCATTAAGCGTGGATTTTGGAACAGCTCAAAAAAGTCATCGGTGAATTCCCAAGGTTCCAACGAACCTAAGCGGATGCGGGGGACATCGGTTTGCTTGAGAACGGTTCTGACCAAATCAGACAAGTTGCCGTCTAAGTCGCTGCCATAACCGCCTAAATGCACGCCAGTCAGGATCACTTCGTTAACGCCCTGTTGATGCAACGCGTTGATTTCCACTATCACATCGGCAATGGCTCGGCTTTTTTCCTCGCCTCTTGCGACCGTGACAATACAAAAAGTGCAGCGATAACGGCAACCGTCCTGGACTTTAACAAACGCCCGCTGCCGGCCCCGGCTAAACAGCGACACCTCGCCCGGCTCGGCTGAAAACATCGGCATACTGGAAAAATCCAGTTGCGACAAGGTTTTTTCGACCAATTGGTGTTTGTGTGGGTTGGCAATCACCAAATCCACCCCCAAGGTTTGCTCCACTTCATCCAGGTTTAACGTGGCATAACAACCGCTTACCACTAATTTTGCGCTGGGGTTCTGACCGTGGATGCGGCGGATTAACTGCCTTGATTTGCGGGCGGCGTCGTGGGTGACGGCACAGGAATTTAGCACAATGACATGCGCGGCCCCGGCATCCCTGGTTATCGAATGGCCGTATTTTTGGAACCCCTGCGCCCAAGTCTCTAACTCGGCTTCATTAAGCCTGCAACCTAGGGTCTTAAGATGAACTAACATAGATAAGGATTAGATATTGATTTTTTGATATTGATGTGACCTACACGGCTGGGACTCACGACTTTTTATCCGCAGTCCAAATCTCCAGTTAATGGGTAACCTGATGAGGGTCTTAGTACCTAACCTAGGCGTCTTATTGCCGAAAAAGCTAAAACCGACATCAATACACTGGGAATAAACGCCATGATGGCCGGATTCAAATGATAAATTAACCCGATTTGGCTCACTGTCATGTCGAAAATGTTAAAGCCAAGACCAATCACCGCCCCTATTAAAATTTTGGCGCCCACCCCCATGCCCCGCTTTAGCCCTATTACAAAAGGGGTCGATACCAGCAGCATGGCGAAAATAACCAAAGGATTAGCGATCCTCCCCCATAAGGCCATTTCATAACGATGGGATTTTTGGTGATTGTCTTTCAAAAATTCCACATACATGGCCAGGTCATAGAGCGACAAGTTATTCGGGTTGACTACCGCAATCTTAAAAAAGTCAGGCTCAATGGAAGATAGCCAATACTGTTGCGGCGTATTGTTGGCTTTTATTTGCCGCGTGGAAATTTCCGAACGGTTTACTTGTTGTAACAACCAGCCCCGCTGCCCTTGAAAAATGGCTGTATCGGCATGGATGACCTCCTTAAGCCGTTGTGTGTCATCCAATTCATAGATACTGACATCGAACAGGCCGCCATTATCGTCAATGTTGCGGATGTTGATAAATTGTCTGCCTTCCCGCAACCAAAGGCCATATCGGGTCCGAAACAGTATTTGGTCTTTTTGGCTAGAGGCCCTGATCATTTGGGCTTTTTGCTCTGCCTTAGGCGCCACCACCTCGCCGACTAAAGCGGCCACCATCACCATAATCAGGCCAGCCACCAAAATTGATCTGATGATCCTAAAAATGGACAGGCCCGCCGCCCTCATGGCCGTGATTTCTTGATGGTTGGCCATTGCCCCTAGCGCAAACAAGCTGCCTACCAATCCTGACGCCGGCATCAAGTGGTATAGGGTGGTAGGCGAGGTGTAAGCCAAATAATAAAACACCTCGACCAGGCCATAACTGCCCTTGCCTATGTCATCGAGTTCGTCGCTAAACGTGAAAAGATTGAACAACGCGAGCAAAAGCACCAAAGTAACGCCGGTGCTCTGCAAGACCGCCTTGACGATATATTTTGTTAAAACGTCCAACTAGCAAACCTCGCATCCAATCGGTTCTTAACCCAACGCCAACTTTGTAAGCGCGCCAATAAAAACAAACCCACCAATAACAAAGCCAGGTTAACGCTTACCCCGCCGAACCAGACCGGAACTTGGCCCTGGCCCACCCATAATTGGGTGACCCTCAATAAATTTCCGTGGCTAAAATAGATAAGGAAACCGACCAAAATGTTTCCATAAACTCCCCCTCGGGGGGAAACCTGGGCCAAGGGTACGGCAATGAAAGCAAACAACAAGACGGTCAATGGCCCGGACAAGCGCCGCTGCACCTCCGCTAAGTCTTTTAACGACCCGGCATAAAGCAATTCAATAAAAGGCATGGCGATTTGTTTGTAATTGACGGCTGAAACCCTGTTTTCAACCCGGATCGCGTATTCGGAAAATTGCTCAATCTGATAATCTAAGTTTCCGGGCTGGCCTTGAACCCTTTCACCCTCCTGAAAAACCATATAACGCCCGCCCGGCAACTCTTGCATCCTTGCCGTCTGGGAATTGATAGTGGCAAAAACGCCGCTTTGACGGCTTTGGACAAAAACCTTATGCATGACATTATCGTCACTGATATCTTCGACATAAAACACCAAGTCGCCTTGGCTGTATTCGTTGAACTTCCCTGCGGCGATCCCCCTAAGGTCAGCCGAATCGGCATCTTGTCGCATTAATTTGGCCATCTCCGCTTCGGCCCTAGGCGCTGCGTCGACATACAAGTAGGTGGCTAAAACGGTGACCGGCAACACCAGCAAAAAAACAGCCCGGTAAACAGTGCCGCAGCCTCCCCCCGCCGATGCCACAACCGACATCTCCTGGTCTTGGTACATCCTGCCCAATACCATTAACAGTGCCATAAACACGGCTGCCGGCAACAAGTCGGTACTGATAGAGAGGGTTTGCAAGGTCAGAATAGAAAACAAGGTGTCTGTTGAAACCCTTCCTTCAACGGCCTTATCCAAGACCCGGATAAAACTTTTACTGACAATCACCACGACTAGGACAAGCCAAACTGAAAGCAAGGTTTTCAGCAAATCCATTGCCACCATTTTACTAAAGACTGAAAGTTTCATTGATCTGATAGCCCATGCGGACAAGTGCATCCCCTGTAATGAGTGTTGTGTTGTATAATTTCGGCGACATATCCGAAACCAGACCCTTATGATCGGGTATGGTTCGATTCCCGTTAACCGCTCTTGCCATTAATCGACATGGACTATTTTACCGAAACCGCCCCCTTAGAAAAAATTCAATGTGACTGTTTAGTCGTCGGCGTCTACCAAAATTCACAATTGAACCCGTCAGCCATCGCCTTTGACCAAGCGAACCAAAGCTTCCTCACCCGTATTATCCAGCGGGGCGATTTCGCGGCTAAAAATGGGGACGTACTGTTGCTGGACGCCTTGCCGGACAGCGCATGTCACTGGGTCTTGTTGGTGGGCTTAGGGGAAAAAGCGCAATTATCCGCTAAAAACTACCTTAAAGCCCTAGCTTCCGCCGCCGTTAACTTGAAGAAAAGCTTCATAACATCAGTCGCCGTCAGCCTGACTGAATGCCCCGTCAAGGACGTTGGCTGCGCCTGGAAAGCCCGGCAAATCATTGAAACTTTAAGCGATGCCGCTTACCAATACACACACACTAAAACCGATAAAGAAACCGAAAGCAAACTAGAAAAAATCATCATCACCGGTACGGACGCGGACAAGGAACAGATAAACATCGGTTTAGTGCAAGGCAAAGCCATTGCCGGGGGCGTCAGCCTGGCTAAATGGCTTGCCGACCTGCCGGGCAACATTTGTACGCCCAGTTTTTTGGCGCAGCAAGCCGTTATGCTCGGCGAAAAGCACGACAACCTGGGCATCCAAATTTTGCAGGAAGCAGACATGGAGCAATTGGGCATGGGCGCCTTGCTGTCAGTGACACGCGGCAGCCGGCAGCCGGCAAAGTTGATCGTGATCCATTACCAAGGCGGGGAAACAAACGCCAAACCCATCGTATTAGTCGGCAAAGGGCTTACCTTCGATGCCGGCGGCATATCGTTGAAGGCCGCTTTGGGCATGGATGAAATGAAATACGACATGTGCGGCGGGGCGGCCGTGCTTGGCGCACTTCAGGCCGCGGTGGAAATGAATTTGCCGCTGAACATCATCGGCTTAATCCCCGCTTCTGAAAACCTGCCGGATGGCAATGCCAATAAGCCGGGCGACATTTGGACCAGCATGTCCGGCAAAACCATTGAAATCCTCAACACCGATGCGGAAGGCCGCCTGATCCTCTGCGACACCCTCACCTATGCCGAACGCTTTAACCCGGACGTGGTCATTGACTTAGCCACCCTGACTGGGGCCTGCTTGGTGGCGTTAGGGCGTATACCCAGCGGCTTGTTAGGCAACGATGACGATTTGTGCAATGACTTGATCAAAGCCAGCGAGACCGCCAACGACAGCGTCTGGCGGCTGCCTTTATGGGAAGAATACCAAGAATTGCTGAAATCTAATTTCGCCGACATGGCCAATATCGGCGGTAAAGACGCCGGCACTATCACCGCCGCTTGTTTTTTGGCGCGGTTCGCCGAAAACTTTCGCTGGGCGCATTTGGACATAGCCGGCACAGCCTGGCGCACCGGCCCGTTAAAAGGCGCAACAGGCCGCCCCGTCCCATTGTTGGCCCAATATTTGCTAGACCGGAGTAGCGACCTGTAGGCCCGTGTCGGATGCCCAAAATCAGTTTTTACCTATTACCCTCGGCATCATTGAAAGAGCGATTGTTATTTGCCTGTAAGTTACTGGAAAAAGCTTTTCGTCACCGGCAAGCCTGTTATGTCCTTACGGATACTGAAAAACAGGCCGAAATGTTAGATCAAATGCTGTGGACATTCCGGGCGGGCAGTTTTATTCCGCACCAAATTTACGCTGGCACCCCACCCCACCCTGCTAACGCTGTGGTCATAGGAACCACGCCCGCCCCAAAGGGTTGGGGGCAAATTTTGGTGAACTTGTCGTCAAGGCCGCCTGAAACCTTGGATGATCACGAAAAAATCCTGGAAATCCTCGATAACGACGACACCAGCAAACAGTTAGGCAGGCAACGCTACCGGTTTTATCAGCAATCGGGCTTCGACATCACTACCCATAAGCTTTGATTCTAATCGCACCGCTGGTTTCTATCAGGCAGAATTAGCCGTGCAGGGTAATTAACAGGCTCAGGCTTTATCATTTTTGTCTAGCCCCGCCCGTCCCAAACACAAGCATTCCCTAATCCTGCTCTGACCCGGCATTCAAGTTAATGCAACAGATTTTCCAAGAACCTAACTGATGAAACAGAGGCCAGCCATCGATAACCAAACTGCAATTGGAAACCTTGAATTGGTTTCAATTGACGAGACCTCATTCGCGTTGAAAATCAGCGGCAATTGGTCCCGTCAAGCAACCGTCAAACCTATCGACCAAATCCTGTCCAGACTCAAATCACACCCCCCACAAAAAATCATCATTGCAGCCGGAACGCTCACCGCGTGGGACAGTAGGTTGCCAAGCCAGCTCCTGAAAATAATGGATTATTGCGCTGCAAATAATATTCAGGTGGACAGCGGCCAATTGCCCGACGGGATAAAAAGCCTTTTGAAACTGGCTCTTGCCGTGCCGGAACGTGCCAGCACTAGGCGTGGCGGAAGCCGCTTTTCTTGGCTGTCGAATATCGGAAAATCCATTATTGACATGCAAAAAGACATGTACGGCTTAATCGTGTTTATTGGCGAGGTGGCACTGGCAGCGGGTGCCTTACTGACGGGAAAGGCCCGTTTCCGCATGATAGATTTGCTGACTTTTATCCAGGACGCAGGGCCTAATGGTTTTCCGATCGTCTCTTTGATTAGCTTGCTGGTCGGCTTGATTTTAGCCTTTGTAGCGGCCTTACAATTGGCGATGGTTGACGCCAAAATTTACATTGCCGATTTAGTGGCTTTAGGAATCGTGCGGGAAATGGGACCGCTAATGACCGCCATCATCGCTTCTGGCCGGACGGGGGCTGCGTATGCCACCCAATTGGGCACGATGAACCTGAACAACGAAATCGACGCCTTAAAAACAATGGGCATTTCGGCCATGGAATTTCTGGTCTTACCAAGAATGCTGGCGTTGGTCCTGATGCTGCCGTTACTGACTTTATGTGCTGATTTATTGGGCATTTTAGGCGGTGCTATGGTCAGCTCCACAGCCTTCGATGTGACGTTTATCCAGTATTACCAACAAATAAAAAAAGCGGTGGATTTGGTTGATTTTGGCGTAGGCATCTTTAAAAGCGTTGTGTTCGCCTGCTTGATCGCCATCGCCGGCTGCATGCGTGGCATGCAATGCGGACGCAGTGCCTCGGCGGTAGGTGAAGCGGCCACCGCCGCCGTGGTCGACAGCATCGTTTACATTGTGGTGGCAGATTCACTGATCACCCTAATTTACAACCGCCTGGACTTATGATGGGGCAAGCCAACCAGAACATACCGCATATCACCGTCAGCCAACTGACCATGGCCTATGGCAATTTTGTCATTCAGCACGACTTGAATTTTACCATTGAACATCGTGATGTATTCATCATCATGGGTGGCAGCGGCTGCGGGAAAAGCACCTTACTTAAGCACTTGATTGGCTTGCAGCGGCCGGCCGAAGGCGATGTTTTTTATAGGGGTCAAAATTTCTGGCGATCCGATACCCGGCAGCGCACACAGATCATGAGCAAGACGGGCATCTTGTACCAGAGCGGCGCCTTGTTCAGCGCCATGACCTTAGCGGAAAACATTGCCTTGCCGCTGGGCGAATTTACCCGATTGACCCCATCCGAGATCGCCGATCTTGTTTCTTACAAACTATCGTTGGTGGGTTTGGCCGGTTTTGAAGATTACTACCCATCCGAAATCAGCGGCAGCATGCAGAAACGGGCGGGCTTGGCTAGGGCAATGGCGTTGGACCCGGAAATTTTGTTTTTTGACGAACCCTCCGTCGGCCTTGACCCGATGAACGCCCGTTTGCTGGATGACCTCATCATTAGCCTCGGCGAGACCTTGAACGCCACGGTAGTGGTAGTCACCCACGAACTGGCCAGCATATTTGCCATTGGCACGAATT
Source organism: Methylococcaceae bacterium UBA659 (assembly GCA_002299495.1). Lineage (GTDB taxonomy): Bacteria > Pseudomonadota > Gammaproteobacteria > Methylococcales > Methylomonadaceae > Methylovulum. Next base: position 2,531 of record DBNZ01000113.1, on the reverse strand, counting down.
CTGTGTTCCTAGACCCGGAAAGCAAAACCATGTTGGCCACCGGGGCGCCGAAAAAATTATTGGCGGGATCAGACGACCCCCGCATCATCCAATTTTTAACCCGTGGTGAAGGGCGCACCCGCTAGCCCGTTGAACGTGGCGTATTGTTGTAAACTCATAAATCCGGCGGTCATCGGGGCTTTGGCTTTGCTGGTAACCGGTTTGTTGGTGTTCGGCGTAGGGCGAGAATTTAACTCCGACAAGGTCAAGCCGGGATGACGTGACGGTGAGCAATAATTCGCGCCACCAAACTCACCATACCCGCATGGATGCGGGCATCCAGTGCCATGGATGGTAAACTGCGAGCTATCCATGCAGTCTGGATTCCGGCATCCCTCGGCAATCCCTGCCGGGGCAGGCGCTACCAGAATGACGTGTATGAAGTTGCTCAAGTTAATTCATGTGCGTTACTTATGACGGGCCGGCTTAAGCCATTGAAACGGCTAAGCGCCAAAACACGGGGCTGCTCAACGGCAATTAGTCCTCATGAACATCCCCCTTTGTTTTCTCTAATCCCTCATACTGGACTCGGGTGCCTAACAGATAATCAAACCAAGGCCAGCTCACGCACCAATTCGCATAGGCCGCCGGACCTAAGTGATGGTCATAATGCCAACGCAAATGCCGCCGCGCCCAAGCCGGGTCGAGATGGGCCTTGCGGTGTTTAAAATAATATACCCCTAATGAACCGTAGAGCGCCCAGGTGAATACCGGCGCCACCAGAAATAAGGGTATATGAATCAACACGATGGCAAACAGCACCCACAACTCCTTGGTTTGGGCGTTCCATTGGGATAGGTCAATCCGTTGATAGCCTGGATCAAACATAGCGTTCTGACTGCTGGCGACATGATGCCCGTACAGATGGTAGGCCCAAAAACTGCGCCGATGTTTTCCTAGTCCATGCAGTACGTATTTATGCATAGACCATTCGCCCGCATTGGCATAAATAAAGCCCAGCGCCAGCTCTAGAAAAAACCGCAACAGATCGCCTGGCATTCTTATAGACCAAGCCAATTTTGCGGTTGCAGGTAGTGTTCATAGAGCACCGCTTCCGCACTGCCCGGCTCAGGCTGCCAGTGGTAACGCCAATGCACAATGGGGGGCAATGACATCAAAATCGACTCCGTCCTGCCACCTGACTGCAAACCAAACAACGTGCCGCGGTCATAAACCAAATTAAATTCCACATATCGGCCCCGGCGGTAAAGTTGGAATAGCCGCTCCCTTTCGCCGTAGGGAGTTTCCTTGCGTTTTTGTACGATAGGCAAATAAGCCTTGAGGTAGCTGTCACCGACGCCCTGCATAAAAGCAAAACACCTGTCAAAATCCCAATCGTTCAAGTCATCAAAAAACAAACCGCCGACGCCCCGGGTTTCATTTCTGTGCGGCAGAAAGAAATACTCGTCACACCATTTTTTAAACGTCGCATAAACATCCTCGCCGAAAGGGTCGCAAGCCGCTTTGGCCGTTTGATGCCAGGCAATCACATCGTCTTTGAACGGATAATACGGGGTTAAATCAAAACCGCCGCCAAACCACCAGATGGTCGGCTCGCCGGGCTTTTCCGCCACCAATAGCCGGACATTCGCATGCGAGGTTGGGACATAAGGATTCAAAGGATGGATCACCAAAGAAACGCCCATGGCTTGGAATTGCCGGTTGGCCAGTTCAGGCCGTCTTGCCGTGGCCGATGGCGGTAAGCTGAAACCTGACACGGCCGAAAAATTAACCCCTGCTTGTTCAAACACTTGGCCTTGCGCCAAGACACGGGTACGCCCCCCGCCCCCTTCGTGCCGCCGCCAAGGGTCTTCGATAAAGCGGGCGATGGGTTCTTCTGCTTCTAAAACGCCACAAATCTTATCTTGCAGGCCAAGCAGATAATTTTTTACCACAGCAAAGCTTTCTGTTTCCATTTTTTGATCCACGTCA
>DBNZ01000113.1:0-195 GCA_002299495.1 Methylococcaceae bacterium UBA659 | reverse complement strand
CCCCTGCCGTGGGAGCACCCATGTGGGAGCGCCGCCCCCGGCGCGATGCGGAACCGCCACCAAACACCTGGCGGCACCCTTCGGGGCGGGGCGGGCGATTTAAAACCTGAACGCCGCGATCAGCGTAACCCTGTGGCTAAAATCACCCTTCGCCGTATCCACTATTCACCCGGCCTTATTAAGCTTTAACCTCCG
>DBNZ01000060.1:5287-12234 GCA_002299495.1 Methylococcaceae bacterium UBA659 | reverse complement strand
ATCTGATTCGCGGTTAACGCCAGCACACCCAACATTCAATGGCACATGACCTTTGCCTGTCCGCGCGCGCCAACCAACCGTCCACCCAACTCATCTTTCCAACGAGCGTTCGTTATAGCGTATGGCTGCGACAATTTTATGCCCCACCCATCGACAACGCTTGTGCTCTGCCGTGATTTCTTCTTTGAGCGCTTGATTCTGGCGAGGATTGAGGTGAGTTAAGGGAACATGCCCTAATTGGCGGCGCATCATAAGCAGCGTCCATGACATCACTCATCTTGGCTAAAGGAATGGCGACCTGGCTATCGTGAGTAGATGCTGACGTTAATTCGGTTTCGAGCCGATCCAGCACAGTGCCGGCGTTGTCGGTATGTTATAGGGAAATAAAGAGCTTTGTATATTCAGCCAGTATGGTGATAACGTCTATCCGCAACCTGTTCATGTCTTTGATAAAATTTGGTTTTTTGTGCTTCTGTTTTATCATTCTGGGGCAGGTTATGTTCTTTTTTTGGCCGTTCTGGCTACTCATTCAACTCGCTTTAATGCGTTTTGTAAGCTCCTCCTTTAATTAACACCCTTCAGTATCAACATACTCGTATTTACGGCGAAAATTATGGCCATAAAAAATCTCTGACACTTCCCGTTGCAACTTATGCTGAATTTCCAGTTTTTGCTCCACTGTCAAATTACTCTCCTTTTCGAACAAGTAATTCTCCAGCTCAGTTTCCTTAAGCATCATTTTGGTATGAAAAATATTTTCCTGATAAACATTCACATCAATCAACTGATAGCTTTCCAACGTATCGTGCGCTATGTAGTTCTGAATTGATGTGATGGTATGATCAATAAAATGCTTTTTACCCGATACATCACGGGTGAATCCCCGCACCTTGTAATCCATGATGACAATATCGGATTCAAAGCTATGGATAAGATAATTCAACGCCTTGAGCGGAGAAATCTGGCCGCAGGTTGAGACATCGATATCGGCTCTAAAGGTACTTATGCCATTATCAGGATGGCTTTCTGGATAAGTATGGACAGTGATATGGCTCTTGTCCAAATGGGCCAAAACGGTATCGGGCAAAGGCCCCGGCGATTGCGTGTTCATGCTCGGAGGCGGCGGCACATCCCCTTCGGATATCAACATAGTCACGCTCGCACCCTGTGGATCATAGTCTTGATGGGCTATGTTAAGAATTTGGGCTCCGATAATATCGGCCACATCCTTTAAAATCTGTGTCAGCCTTTTCGCGTTATACGCTTCGTCAATGTATTCGATATAGGCCTGCTGTAATTCGGCGGGCGCATAACAGACATCGTAAATATTAAAACTAAGGGACTTAGTTAAATTGTTAAAGCCTTGTAATTGTAACTTTTTCAACTCATTAAACCTCGATTACTTCAAAATCATGGGTAATTTCCACACCCGCGTTACCTAACATAATAGATGCGGAACAATATTTTTCTGCGGACAACTGCACCGCCCGCCCGACCACGGCAGGTTTTAAGCCACGCCCACTGACCTTAAAGTGCATATGAATTTTGCTAAAGACGCTAGGCACCGCATCAACCCGTTCTGCCGTTAGAGTAGTCTCACATCCCATAATCTGATGCCGACCTTTTTGTAAAATTTGTACAACATCGAATGATGAACAACCGCCAACACCCATTAGCAGCATTTCCATGGGACGGAACCCCATATTCCGCCCGCCGTGTCCCGGCGAACCATCCATCACGACAGCATGCCCGCTGCCGCTCTCGGCAACAAACATAACACCGTCTATCCATTTTACTGTGGCTTCCATAGTCCAAAATATCTCCAGTAAAAAAACCCATAGGGTAGCACGATATTCAATTTTTATTTCCGATTTTTGTCTCTTTTCAGTAAAGCCTATAAAATACTTTGAAAAAACTTCCACATGATGTCAACTGTAGACGCTAGCAAAATAGGCACGTTTTTTCTTAACTGAAAGCACCAAAATAGGACAGGTAACCCATGTTAATAGTGCCACCAAAACCGCCCCATTATCTTGTAGCCATTGAACATTTCCTTAAGCTTTGCGACATTAAATCCTATCCGGCCAAAACCACCCTAATAAAAGAAGGGGATACCGGTAGTTTATTGTATTTTATCGTTAACGGTTCAGTCACTATCTGTACCGAAGGAACCAATGGTAAATACGAATTGGTTCTGGCCTATTTGAATAAACACGACTTTATTGGAGAAATAGGGTTTTTTAAAGGGGCGGAAAACCGCAAGGTGGCTGTAAAAACGCGCATCAAGTGTGAACTTGCTGAAATCGATTATGCCATGTTTCGGCAAGCATTAAAGGAGGGGTTACTGCCCTATGCCCCGGACTTATTGTTTATGCTCGGTGACCAATTAGCCACACGGTTACTGATGACCAGTAGAAAATTCACTGACTTAGCCTTTATGGACGTCGAAAGCCGAATTGCCCGAACCCTTATTGATCTGTGCAAAAGCCCCGACGCCATCACTCATCCCGATGGCATGCAACTGCATATATCCAGGCAAGAAATAGCTCGATTAGTAGGTTGTTCAAGAGAAATGGCCGGCCGGGTCCTAAAGGAATTAGAGCACAAGAATTTGCTTTCGGCCTATGGGAAAACGATTGTGGTTTTTGGCACCCGATAGCTAAAGCCTCAGCCTTCTGCCATCTTGCCGATAGGTTTAATCAAAAAGCTATGCCACCGTTAATGGCAGACGCTTTAAATGCCGCGGCTTTGAGCGAAAGCACCCTCCGCATGAAATCAGGCATTGCGCCGAAGATAAAAATTTTTCAACCATTAACCGTGGCATAGCCCATCAAAAAGTGAATGCGTTGATTACTTTCCCGACTAACTAAATCCACCTCAAACGGTTTCCTTGTATTGGGGAAATTAGGTTGGGTGTTTGTAATCAACACAGGGCCTAAAGTTATGTATGCCAAACTCATAGACAGCATTAACCGGATTGAACCTGGAAAATGGAACACGTTAGTTGGCCAAGACTACCCATTCCTGCGGCATGAATTCCTGTCCGCTTTGGAACAAAGCGGGTCGGTATCCGCCGAAACCGGTTGGATTCCACAACACCTAGTCATAGAGGACAACGACCGTCGCTTGATTGCCGCCATGCCTTTGTATCTTAAACTGCATTCGCGCGGTGAATACGTTTTTGATTATCAATGGGCGAATGCCTATTATCAAGCAGGATTGGATTATTATCCTAAGTGGCTTACGGCAATCCCCTTCACGCCTTGTTACGGGCCGAGAATAGCGCATACCCAGATAAACGACCCATTACCGATATTTAACCGGGTTCTTGAGCTTATTGAAGAAATCAGCGAGAGCCGCAACCTCTCTTCCTGGCACTGCTTGTTCCCTGACATCGGACAACTAGAACACCTTAAACGCCTAGGTTTAAGCATTCGGGAAGACATCCAATACCATTGGTTTAACAAAGGCTACCGTGATTTTGCTGATTTTTTGGATGAATTCACTGCCAGCAAAAGAAAAATGGTCCACCGGGAACGCCGCAAGATTTTTGAACAAGGCATTGAATTAATACAAGTTTTAGGATCAACTGCGAAAGATGAAGAATGGAGGGTGTTTTTCCATTTTTATCGCCTCACCTATCTAAAAAAAGGCTCCCAAGCTTATTTAAGCCTATCGTTCTTCAAAACTTGTGCAACCGCCTTAGGCAAACAGATGCTGCTTGTTTTTGCCGTAAAAGACCACCAATATCTGGGAGCGGCCTTGAGTTTTATGGGCACAGACACCTTGTATGGACGCTATTGGGGTTGCCAAGATGAATTTAACTTCCTTCACTTTGAGACCTGTTATTACCAAGGCATTGAATACTGCATAAACAATGGCCTAACCCGGTTTGATTCAGGCGCCCAAGGGGAGCATAAAATTTCCCGTGGATTCAGGCCCGTTAGCACCTATTCGGCCCATTGGATCAAAAACCCAGCCTTTGCCCGGGCAATACAGGATTTTGTAACCCGCGAAAGACAGCAAATTGCCCAATACAAAAAGGGGGCTGCGGATTTGCTGCCTTTCAAAAAAACCTTGCCGCCTTTTGGTAATACCTGACTCTTACTGGTTGGCAGGAAACCCATCATGACCCGCCCGGCTATGGTCGCAAAAACGACCTGACTGTGTTGCTGCGGCGATGACTTAGACTCAATATCGGGGCAAAAAAATACCCCGCCAAGCGGGGTATTTTTAGGAACAACCTAAGACACAGCGGCTAACTTAGACTTTATTGGCCGCAAATGGGTGTTTGGCTTCTTTTTTACCGGCGACCACTTCTGCAGCGGTTGGAGTACCGGCAACAGCGCGTTCAATCGCTTCTTTGGTGGCCTTGTAGTTGAACTCTTCGATCTTAGCATCATCCTCTGCTTGCCAGTGGATGAAAACACCGACGGAGATGAACAAATCGTCAGCTTCATCAATCGGGATCACGCCGGATTCAACGCAATCAGCAACGGCCATAGCTACGGCGCGTTGGGCCGGGCCAAACATTTGCACGGCTTGTTTAGAACCTTTGATAGTGACTTTGTTGAACATAACAGTGGCAGGTTTCACCATCAAGTTAGGGGCGACAACCGCCAACAAACTTGAAAAACCGTCTTTGTTATTGGTCAAGCAATGTGCAAAAGCCGATTCTGCAGCAGTGCCCCTAGGTCCGATGATCAAGTCGATATGGGCAATTTCGTTGCCTTCACCCACTAAAGATTCACCAACGCACAATTTAGAAATTTTTGCCATTTTTGTTTTCCCTCTAAGAAAAAGTGAACAATTACGCTATGTATTGGCACCCATGTGCCGGTATTTGTTTGTCAAACAAATTCTGTAGTTGATAGCTCAATTTAACCCCAGCTATCTTGTAGGAAGGCCGCCAGCAGCGCCGCCACGGTCAAATCGGCCGTTGTCCCTGGATTAATGCCCTTAGATTTGAATTCCCTATCCAGGTCATAAAGCAACGGCAACAGCGTTTGAGGTGAACGGGTTCCGGCCATTTGGCCCTTAAGAAAGGCCATTTTTGCGGCGACCTCGGCGGAAAACCGGTCGCCGTATTTACGCTCTATGTGGCTATCCGGGTACTTAGCCAATAAATCGACAAAAACCGCGACTGCCGACCAGCTTTTACTCGCCCACAAATTCCGAACATTGTAGTAGGTTGAAACCGCAAAATCAAAAATATCTCGATACCCCGTAAGATATTGTAAGGCGACCCGATCTCGGTCGGCCGCCAACCGCATGGCTTCGGTCAAGGTGATTGTGGCTTTGGCATGGACATCCTGTTGCGGCGCCTCACCTAATCCGCCCGGCGAAGCCAGCGCGATAGCCCTGAATGCCCAGTCGGCATCGGCTACGGTGGTGGTCGCCAGCACCCGCTGCACCGCGTGGCGCAAACCCAAGCCACTGCTTGGATTTTCGCAAGCCGCCACCAACGGCGCCGCCAACAGGATAATGCCCAAGTTAGTGTTACAACCCACTGCGGCACGGGTTGCTTGCACCGCGTAAAAAATCTTTTCGCCCAACGAATACTTAGGATTGCACAATGGCGGCGCACTGACTTTGGCGCTAAGCCTGAAATCTGCGATGGTCATACCATGGCCATCGGCATAAATGCTGACATTACCCGGCTTGAAGGCTTGCAAATCCAATTCACAGGCTTCTTGGTAGAGTCTGGCGAGGCGCCCTGGCGAGATCATAAGCCTTTAATTTTTCGGTTGACCAAATCGGCTGCCAGCCGCTCGGCAACCGGTACTCGGCAAACGCTTTGCAGGCCTTTCCAGGCCGGAATGCCGTTGACTTCAATGACCATCAACGGGCCTTCGCGGTCTTCAATAATATCGACCCCGGCATAATCCATGGCCAAAGCATGCGTGGCGCGTATGGCCAACTCCGCCAACTCCCCGGATAAATTTATCGCTTCGCAACGGGCTCCTCGGGCGACATTGTTCAGCCAAAACTTACCACGCCGACGCATCGCCGCCACCGCTTGCCCGTTGATAACGAAGACCCGATGGTCGGAAAAACCGTCGCCGTGGCAATGCACGAAGCGTTGCAAGTAATAAATCCCGCGGCTTCCGGTAAGCCACAGCAGATCGGTGCTTTTTTCGATGCGGCGGATACCTTCGCCTTGCGAACCAAACACCGGCTTGGTGATAATAAATTGACCCTCCGCCAATTCTTGTTCCGCGATGGCCACCGCCTGGTCGTGATCGCGCAAAACCCATGTCTTCGGGGTCGGCAACCCGGCTTGTTGCAAAAGCAGGCTGGTCATGGCCTTATCGACGCTGCGCTCTATCGCCCGCCCATCGTTGTAAACGGGGACACCTAAGGCGTGCAAGCCATGCAATATGTCCAGATAAAAAACGACTTCCTCTAGCGATCCGCCCGGCACCCCGCGCACGAAGACGGCTTCCGGCAATCCGGTAAAACCGGGGATGGCTATGGACGGATTCATACCGATTTGCAACCGGCATGAGGTCAAGGAGACGGTTTGGCTATCATGGCCTAGATGGGCAAAGGCCAATTGCAATTGCCTGCCATGCCAACCTGGGTCGTCGGTGAAAATCGCTATCGCCAAACTTAGGCTCCGAACGATTGGTTCAACAAGGCGTTGTCCAATTGGCCGGCGCGGAAGCTTTTGCCGGATTCGACGGCGGTGACGATGACGCTGGCCGGACTGAACAGCATGGCGTCGATTTTAAAGAAGTCGTATTGATAATCCTTGAACACTTGCGCGAACGGCTTGCCGTAGTCTTTGGAAGTCGAGCTGGGCAATTGTTGGGCCAATTGTTCGGCCTCGGCGTCGCCGCCCTTGACAAACAAATGCACTTGCCCGGCAAACAAAATGGCGTCGTTGGTGCGCCCCATCGCCTTGACGAAATCGGGATGCGGCGGGCAAAGCGGCGCGCTGCCGC
>DBNZ01000060.1:696-4890 GCA_002299495.1 Methylococcaceae bacterium UBA659 | reverse complement strand
CCCACCACTTGTACGCCGCCCGCCAGACTGCTGGTCGGCGTAACGATAATGGTCAGTTTTTCAGGGCTGACGCCGCAGGCGGCGGCGACTTTTGCGACGATTTCCACTGGCGGCCGGTTGTCATTTTCAATCACCAGCACGGTTTCGTCATAGGCGTCACGATAAGCCAACTCCTGGTACAACTCTTCCACGGGTATGGTATTGCCGTCTTTTTGCTTGGTCGCCATCGCCCGCGCAGGGCCTGAACCCAAGGCATAATACTTTTCATGCGACAAGCTCCAACCGGCGTATTGGCTGCCCAGACAAGCCAGCACCGGATTGCTGGCATGGACATTGACGGTTAGCGGCCAATGTTCGGTATAACCACTATGGCTAAGGCTGACCCTCCCCATGCCACCCATGCAAATTTCGGTAATGATACGGCCCGCCTCCAAACCGCCTGGTGCGGCAATGCCGGCATCGATCAAGGTGCAACCATTGTCGTATTTTTGCACGCTCAAGCGAAATTGATCGGCATTGTCGCGCAAGTGCTTGACTAAAGGCGCGGCTAATTTGTTAACGCTGGCTTTATATTCCATGATTTTGTCACCTGTTTAACTGGTTAAGAAGACTTTGCTGGCTATGTTCCAATTGTTGCAAAACAACGTCAGGATGCGGACGGTGGGCAATGATACTGCAAATAGGCCGCCCTTTGCGACAGATGGAACCGGCTGGCGGCAAATCGACACAATCTTCCGGCCAAATGAAAGCATCTGGGATTTTCATATCCTTCGGTGCATAAACGACTTGATAACCACGATACCCCGTTGACCGAATCACCTCCTGGCTCCAAGGCTGTGGCATTTGGCCGGCTGCAATATGAAGCCGCAACAGACCGCCGCCATAAAGCTGCATGCTGGCTGGAATTCTAGGGTTGACCTCAAGCACATAAGCCCGGTCGCCCGACAACATAAAATCCAACGAATTTAGGCCGTTTAATGAAAACAACGGGACAATCGCCTCTATCCAAGCGTTTATTTCCGCTTGTAAAGGCATGGGAACATCGGCATGGTTGACGATGCCGGCAAACACGAACTCCTGGCCTGGACCCAAATTAATGCTCCATTGCCGATTAAAACCCATCACTTTTGCGTTCTCGCCATCCGCTAAGAACAACACGGAATGCGGGACGCCCAATTGGTATTTTTGCCAATAACCCGCATTCGGATTAAAAAACCGGTCAGATGCAACCCTAATGCCTATTCCGCCCTGCCCCGATTTTGGCTTGACCAACCAGCCGCCGACTGGCACCGGCTGGGTAAACCGCGTTTCCGGAAAAGGGATCTTCTGATGAGCCAAGACTTGAAAAAACAAGCTCTTATCATTCAGCCTTGCAAACACACCCGGCCGGTTACCGGCCAAGACGATGCGCCTAGCCAACCGGTTTAAACTGTCCTGATGACATTCAAAACCGCTACCATAAACCAAAAGACCGACCGGATAATGCCCGATAAAAAACTCGACGGCCCGCTTTAAATCAGGCCAGGCCAAAGAACGCACCCGGCGCAAGTCAGCGGCATAACCCTGAGTATCACAATCACCCAACAAGTCGATCACCAAAGGCTTAAAGCCCGCATGCACCGCCGCTTGCGCTATCATTCGCCCCGATTGGGCAACGACTATCAAATAGTCGGACACAACACCCCTCCCTACAAACAATTGGCGGCTGCAGAACCCATCACCCTGCGGATATTTTACCTGCGGACATTTCAAATGATACCTGGCTGGCAGACGCGGGTAGCTAAAATGTTTAACAAACCGCCCTCCTTTAGCGCATACCAGGTACGGTAATTTGGCCGGAAACGCCTTTTCCGATCAGCGATTAGCAAAATAAAACTTGTTCCATACTAGCTTATGCCGCTAGAATATTGGGTTTATTCATTACGCGAACGTGGCGAAATTGGTAGACGCGCTGGATTTAGGTTCCAGTGGTAACCCCGTGAGAGTTCGAGTCTCTCCGTTCGCACCAATAATTTACTGCCCAAACGCTGAGGTGCGTCGTCGCCGCAGTTCCAAACCGCTCCTGCCGATTGCCGGCAACCAAATCAAACTTAACAAAGCCGTGGGGTAAAAACATGCAAGTTTTTGTCGAAAAGACATCAGAATTAAGCCGGAGAATGACGGTTAGCATCCATGAGGACGTAGTTCAGGAAAAAATGGACGAACGTCTACAAGCACTGGCGCAAAATATTAAAATTGATGGCTTCAGACCCGGCAAAGCCCCTAAACATATCGTCAAAAAAATGTATGCCGAACGGGTACGCGGTGAAATAACCAGCGACTTAATCCAATCCACCTATTTTGATGCGCTGCAAAGCCAAAATTTAAAACCGGCGGGATATCCCTACATTGACTCGCTGGAAGAGACCGACGGTTTCAAATACACCGCTGTTTTTGAAGTCTACCCAGAGATTAACCTGGATTCAGTCAAAAACCTCAACGCCACCCGTCCAGTCGCCACTGTCGAAGAATCAGACGTTGACGCCATGATTGAAAAACTCAGGCTACAACAGAAAACTTGGCTAGAGGTGGTGCGCCCCGCCCAAACCGGCGACCAAATCATCATCCATTTTTCAGGCTGGTCGGAGGGCGAAAACTTCACCGCTGGTCAGATTGAAAACCATGCCGTTGAAATTGGCAGCGGGGATATGATCCCAGGATTTGAAGACAACCTTATCGGCCTGTCCGCCGGCGAGCACAAAACCTTCACCATCACCTTTCCGGAAACACAGGACAACACCTTACCAGCCGGCAAGGAAGGCCAATTCGAGGTGGAAGTCGTCACCGTGAAGGAGTCCGTGTTGCCCGAAGTTGATGCCGAACTCATTAAACGCTACGGCATAGAAGAGGGTACGCCGGAGGCCTTTCGGGATGATGTCAAAGCCAACCTAGAAAGGGAATTGACCAGTGCCTTACTCAGAAAATTCAAGACCTCGGTTATGGACGCCTTGTACGAAACCATCACCATCACCGTGCCTAAAACGCTGGTCGACCAAGAACTTGAGCAGATGATGAAACCCTACATCGAAAGCGCCAAACGGCAAAAAATAAAATGGGACGACATTAAGCCGCCCCGCGACGTTTTTGAAGAACAAGCCCGGCGGAGGGTGGCCTTAGGCTTAATCTTAGGCGAAATCATAGCCACCCAAAACATCAAATTGGACGATACCAAAGTGCGTGAAGCCATTGCAGACATGGCGACCGGCTATGAAACGCCTGAAGATGTCATCCATTGGTACTACGCCGACAAAAAGCGCCTGCAAGACGTGCAACAAATGGTGCTAGAGAATCAAACCGTCGACTGGCTGGCCGCCCAAGCCACTATCACGGACGAACAAACCACATTTGCTGCTATCATGGACAGACAAGAACCATAAAGACAGGATTAACCATGTTTAAACCAGAACCCCAAAACACCGCCCTACCCACCGCGGCAGGCGGCCTAGTGCCCATTGTTATCGAACAAACCGCCCGCGGCGAGCGTTCTTTCGACATTTATTCCCGCTTGCTGAAGGAACGGGTCATTTTTTTGGTCGGCCAAGTGGAAGACTACATGGCCAACCTAGTAGTGGCGCAACTGCTGTTTTTAGAGTCGGAAAACCCTGATAAAGACATCCATTTGTACATCAACTCTCCCGGCGGTTCGGTCACCGCCGGCATGTCCATCTACGACACCATGCAATTCGTCAAGCCCGACGTCAGCACCATGTGCATAGGCCAAGCGGCCAGCATGGGCGCATTGCTGCTGGCTGGCGGCGCCAAGGGCAAACGCTATTGCTTGCCGCATTCCCGAATGATGATCCACCAACCGTTGGGCGGTTTTCAAGGCCAAGCCTCGGACATAGCCATTCATGCCAAAGAGATATTGTCTATCCGCGACAGACTCAACCATATCCTGGCCCATCACACCGGCCAGCCTTTGGAAAAGATACAACAAGATACGGATCGCGATAACTTTTTGAGCGCTAACGATGGCGTCAATTACGGTTTAATTGATAAGGTTTTGTCCAGCCGCGCCGCCTTGGTGGAAAAATAACCCGATACCTTTGGCACACCGGATAGAAAATCCGCCCTCTAGGGGATAACTATGAGCTACGACAAACACAAAGACGAAGAAAAACTGCTGTATTGCTCCTTTTGTGGCAAAAGCCAGCA
>DBNZ01000060.1:0-392 GCA_002299495.1 Methylococcaceae bacterium UBA659 | reverse complement strand
TCCTTTTGTGGCAAAAGCCAGCATGAAGTAAGGAAAATGATAGCGGGTCCATCGGTTTATATTTGTGACGAATGCGTTGATTTGTGCAATGACATCATCCACGATGAACTCCAAGAGAACGCCGTTTCCGAACATGACGACCTACCAAAACCTAAGCAAATAAAAGTCGAGCTGGATGCTTATGTGATCGGCCAAGAGCATGCCAAGAAAATTCTGGCCGTAGCCGTTTACAATCATTACAAACGGCTACGCACTAGAAACAAAAAAGGCCAAGTGGAATTGGCCAAAAGTAATATTCTGCTGGTCGGCCCTACGGGTTCCGGCAAGACGTTATTAGCGGAGACTTTAGCGCGCATGTTAGACGTCCCGTTTGCCATTGCCGACGCCACCAC
>DBNZ01000008.1 GCA_002299495.1 Methylococcaceae bacterium UBA659 | reverse complement strand
CTGGTGGATAGCGAAAGTCCTAGGTTATCCTACTTGCAAAAATAAAAACCCCTCCATTTTTACTTTAGCTCGCTGCGGTCAGCGGCAACACTTCAAAGGTAAAATTCCCCCACCTACAAATAGCCCTATTATTTTTCCATCCGAAATTTGAATGCTTTATCAAGCCCATTGTTAGTCAGTTTTATAGTCATGTCATTAAGGATCACCCATCCTTTTTCATGTTATTGACCCGGCCCTTTACTGTTTGAAGCGTTCGTGCTGAGCCAGTCGCAGCACATGCGCCGTTCGACCCGCTCAAAAGGCCGGATCAATAGCGAGTAGCCCATTAGGCTAATTGCTGTTTTGAAGGCTTGCCCGGCATTTCTTGGCACAGCCGCCGTCATTGGCAATAGACGGCTGAGTTTTTTCACAGTCTCGTACCCTGCTTGGCTCATTATTGGGTCAAACGCCATTCCGCCTCTCGGTACTTGGCGGCGCAAAATTCGGCCACTTCTGCCGGTAGCGCCGGTGCGGGCGCGGTCTTGTCCCAATCCAGGCTTTCCAGATAATCGCGCACATATTGTTTGTCGAAACTGGGCGGGCTGATGCCGACTTGGTATTGGTCTGCCGGCCAGAAACGCGAGGAGTCGGGGGTTAAGGCCTCGTCGATCAAGTACAAAACGCCTTGTGCGTCGGTGCCAAACTCGAACTTGGTGTCGGCGATGATAATGCCGCGTTCCAGGGCATAGGCAGCGGCTTCGGCATAGAGCCTAATACTGGCGGTGCGGACTTGTTCGGCCAAGTCTGCGCCCATTAAGGCCGCCGATTGCCCGAACGAGATGTTCGCGTCGTGTTCGCCTATTGCGGCTTTGGTGGACGGTGTGTAAATCGGCTCGGGCAATTGCTGCGCCAGTTGCAGGCCTACGGGCAGAGCGATGCCGGAGACCGCGCCGGTTTTTTGATAGTCCTTCCAGCCCGAGCCGATCAAATAACCGCGCACGATGGCTTCCACCGGCAAGGCCTTAAGCTTTTTCACGACGATGGCGCGGCCAGCCACTTGCGCCCGCTCATCCGGGTCAGGCAGGACTTGTGCCAGCGGGATGTCGGCCAAATGATTGGGGATGATGTGCCGCAGTTTGGCAAACCAAAAATTGGAGACGTTGGTCAATACTTTGCCTTTGCCGGGTATCGGGTCGGGCAGGATGACATCGAAGGCCGACAGCCGGTCGCTGGTGACGATCAGCATATGGCTGCCGTCGATGTCGTAAATGTCGCGCACCTTGCCGCGGACGCGCAGCGGCAATGAGGTAAGCGATGATTGGTAGAGGGCGGCGGGTGTGTCCATTGGCATCCTGGGCTGGCGGGAAATGACGGCCATTTTAGCATCAATCGCCTGACCCGCCTTGCCCTGGGCGGATTTAGGGCGCCCCGCGAACAGCACAAAAACGGCTTCATCGGCCTCACCGTTGCCGTAAGATACGCATGACGCCCGCCTAAGCCCAGGTTTTGTCGGCGTCACCCGATTTTCCTAACCGCATAAAAAACCCATGAGCTTACGTGACCAAATCAACCTCCATATCGTCTTGACCAGCTTGCTGATTTTACTGCTAGGCGGCGCCTTCGCCATTTGGCAGGCGCGCGGGGCGGTCAGCCGGGAGATTGCCTCGTCGTTGAACTTAGCGGCGCAATTAATCCAAGTGAACTTCCCTAATGCCCGGCCAGGCGGGGTAGACATCGGCGCTTGGCTGCCGCGTTTTGTCTCGCTGGAGCAGACCCGGCATTTGCATATCGAGCTGCGACAAGCCAATGGCGAGGTGGTCAAGTTCACCGCCGACCCCAATCCTGAAGCCGCCGCCGATAACCCGCCGAACTGGTTTGTCAAACTGGTCGCCAGCGATTACCCCTCGCTGAGCCAACGAGTGGCCACGGTCGGCGGCGGCACCGTCACTTTGCTGATAGCCGCCGACCCTATGGATGAAATCGGCGAGGCTTGGCAAGAAAGCCGCGCTTTTTTCCTGTCCGTGTGCGGCTTAGCGGTGCTGACTTTTTTGGCGGCCAATTTGGCCTTTAACCGCGCTTTTAAGGCCATTGCGGTGATTGTTGACGGTTTACAAGCGGTAGAGCGGGGCGAATACCGGCAAAAACTGCCGGATTTCGCGGCCCAGGAATTCGCCCGCATCGCCAAGGCCATCAACCGTTTGACCGCGGTGCTAGCGACCGCGCAGCGCGAAAACAGCGCCTTAGCCCTGCACTCCCTACGCATCCAGGAAGAGGAGCGGCGGCGTTTGTCGCAGGAACTGCATGACGAGCTGGGCCAGTCGTTAACCGCGATCAAGGTGATGGCGGTGACGCTGGAGAAACCTAAGGCCGACAGCCTGAAAATTTCAGCCCAGATCAGCCAGGTGTGCGACCAGCTGCTTGCCGTCGTGCGTTCCATGATGCGGCACCTGCATCCTTTAGCCTTGGCTGAGTTAGGCCTGAAGGCGGGGCTGGAGGATTTGCTGGGCCACTGGGCCAGTCGTCACCCGGGTTTGGCGCTGAGTTTAGATTGCCCCGATAGCGTGGATAACTTAGACCCGGCCATCACCATCCAAGTCTACCGCGTGGTGCAGGAATGCCTGACCAACATCGTCCGTCATGCCGACGCCGACAACGCCACGGTGCGCCTGGATTTATCGCCGGATACTGGCTTGATCTTGCAAGTGTCCGACGATGGCCGGGGTTGCGCGGAAGCTGCGGGCAGGCCTGGCTTCGGCCTGCTGGGGATGCGCGAGCGCATTAACAGCCTGGGCGGCCGTTTTGCGGTCGAAAGCCCGCCCGGGCAAGGCGCCCGCATCACCGCCATCATCCCTGTGCCGGGGGCTTTTTGAAAACCGATGGTTGCGCGTCGAGGCAAAATATCCAGTGCATTTCCCGGTTATATCGGGAAATATTCCCGCCGTAATTTGCGGGTCGTTTGGCGATAATGAGGATTTTGCAGGTGAGATTGCCATGAAACGTTTGTTACCCTGTTTGTTTGTCAGCGGGTTGTTTGTCAACGGGTTGTTCCCCGCTTTGTCGTTAGCGCACGGCCCTACGCCACAAAAAGCCGATCAGCGCATCACCATCGACGCGCCGGTTAGCGTGGTTTGGGAGCAGGTCAAGCAATTCGACAAGATTGCCGATTGGCATCCTGACGTTAAGCACAGCTTAGGCGACGGCAAGCTGGCATCGGGCGGCACCCGCACCCTGACCTTGGCAGGCGGGGAATTGGTAGAGGAACTGGATTTCTACAGCGATAGCGGCCACGAATACAGTTACCGGCTGAAAACCGAGAACGTCAAAGCCTTGCCGGTCAGCTCCCATTCCA
This sequence comes from Methylococcaceae bacterium UBA659, assembly GCA_002299495.1. GTDB lineage: Bacteria > Pseudomonadota > Gammaproteobacteria > Methylococcales > Methylomonadaceae > Methylovulum. The sequence goes on along the minus strand of DBNZ01000008.1, from coordinate 4,401 downwards.
CGTCATTGCAAGTGGCGCCGGGGGCGTCGGCAAACCAGACGGTGGTGATGTTCAAAAGCCGGTTTTACCGTGGCGACACAGGCAACACGCCGCCGGAAAACTTGAATGACGCCGCCGCCGTAACCGCCATGAAAGCGTTTTTCAACAATGGCCTGCAAGGGCTTAAGCAAAAGTTGGAAAGTCCGGTGCGGTAGCACTCTGTTTTTTGGAGCCAAACCAGGTCGTTTTGGCTCCCTTTTCGCAATTCGGTGGTGATTAATAAGTGCTTAATGGCAGGCACCGCCCCTACGATTTTTAACGCTTTAGTTCCGTGCGAATCTACCCACTACCCGCAATTTTATTTCTCCGGCATCGGCAACAGGCCACGGCGCGTCGCCAGCAAGGTCATTTCCGCAGCCGTGGCCACGCCCAGTTTTTCTTTAATCGTGGTGCCATAGTTACAGACGGTTTTATAACTCAAACATAACTTTTCAGCCGTTTTTTGCGTGGTATAGCCATTTGCCAGCAAACAAAACACATCAAATTCCCTAGGCGATAGCAGCCGTATGGCATCGGCGTCATCGCTGCCTGAGATGCTGGCCATGACCAATTGCTGCGCCAGTTCGGCTTCCACGAAAGTGCCGCCTTGGGCAATTTTTTTGACTGCGGCCACCAACGTTTCAGGCCCGCTGTTTTTCGTAATGTAACCCTTGGCCCCGGCTTTTAAAGCGCGGGTGACGAACACCAGTTCGTTATGGATACTAAACACCAAAATCTTGGCGTTGGCGTCCCGGCTTAACAAGCGCCGGATGGTCTCGTAGCCGCCGATGCCGGGCATAGACAAATCCAGCACCACCAAATCCGGTTGCAACTGGCTGTACAACTGGCAAGCGACCTCGCCGCGGTCGGCTTCATAAATTTCGCCTATGTTTTCGGAAAACGACAAATAAGTCTTATACCCCGCCCTGACCACGGCATGGTCATCCACCAACAAGACATTCAGCTCTGCCGACACGGACGTCACCCCAAACAAACCTTATAAGCTATCCATAATGCGGCTTTAGGCGGCCTTATGCTATGGGAAGTTTTCACTTTTTTCTGGCTGTGGGCAAACCCAGGCAGGGAAATTTTCATGACCATTTTTCGTAATTTTCCCGTTTTTTTACAGCTTTATTCCTTAACGGCGCACCTGCCAGGTTCCGTATCATCATCCCCCAGCATAGCCATGCGCCCCGGCTATTCCGTTTCGATCAAGTAAGCCCCCTTAAGGCTTAAGCAGCCGGGGCATGTGGCTAGGCCCTATTGCACATCATAATAACATTGGAGGAATCATGCGGATTGTCAAACTGACCCGCCATGCCGCGAGAACTGCCTTGGTTGTGGGCATTTCAGCAGCTTTGGCGCAACCGGCCCTAGCCAACAAAGAATTGGAAAAGCTGTCGCGACAAAACACCAACTGGGTGATGCAAACCAAAGACTACAGCGCCACGCATTACAGCGAGCTGTACGACATCAACATCACCAACGTAAAAAACCTAAAACCGGCCTGGTCGTTTTCAACCGGCGTGTTAAATGGCCACGAGGGCGGCCCGCTGGTCGTCAACGGCATCATGTATGTGCATACGCCGTACCCCAACAACGTGTTTGCGATCGATTTGGACGATCCAGATAAAATACTTTGGCAATACAAGCCCAAACAAAATCCCGCCGCCCGTTCCGTGGCCTGTTGCGACGTGGTCAACCGTGGTCTGGCTTACGCCCCGGAAGGCAAGGATTACCCCGCGACGATATTCCTCAACCAATTGGACGGCCATATCGTCGCGCTGAATGCTAGATCGGGCGAACTGCTCTGGAAAATGGAAAACTCCGACATCGCCATGGGTTCCACCTTGACCATCGCCCCATTCGTGGTTAAGGATAAAGTCATCGTCGGCAGCTCCGGCGCCGAGCTGGGTGTACGCGGCTACGCGACCGCCTACAGCATCAAGGACGGCCAGCAGCACTGGCGGGTGTATGCGACCGGTCCCGACGAGGACATCAAACTGGCCAAAGACTTCAACAAAGCCAATCCGCATTACGGCCAATTCGGTCTGGGTCTGAAAACCTGGGAAGGCGATGCCTGGAAAATCGGCGGCGGCACCAACTGGGGTTGGTACGCCTATGATCCTGGCCTGGAAATGCTCTACTACGGTTCCGGCAACCCGGCGCCGTGGAACGAAACCATGCGCCCCGGCGACAACAAATGGACCATGACCATCTGGGGCCGCGACGTCAACACCGGCGAGGCCAAATTTGGCTATCAAAAAACTCCGCATGACGAATGGGATTACGCCGGCGTCAACTACATGGGCTTGTCCGAGCAAGTCGTGGACGGCAAGAAACGCAAGCTTTTAACCCACCCGGACCGTAACGGCATCGTTTACACGCTGGACCGCGAAAACGGCGACTTGATCAGCGCCTTCAAAATCGACGACACCGTCAACTGGGTGAAAAAAGTCGACCTAAAAACCGGCCTGCCAGTGCGCGACCCGGAATACTCGACCCGCATGGACCACGAAGCCAAAGGCATTTGCCCATCGGCGATGGGTTACCACAACCAAGGCATCGAATCCTACGACCCGACCAAGCAGTTATTCTTCATGGGCATCAACCATATCTGTATGGATTGGGAGCCGTTCATGTTGCCGTACCGCGCCGGCCAGTTTTTCGTAGGCGCGACCTTGAACATGTACCCTGGGCCTAAAGGCACGTTAGGACAAGTCAAGGCGATGAACGGCGTCACCGGCGAGTTTGAATGGGAAGTGAAGGAAAAATTCGCAGTTTGGGGCGGCACCATGGCGACGGCGGGCGATTTAGTGTTCTACGGCACGCTGGACGGCCACATCAAGGCGCTAAATTCCAAAACCGGCGAAGAGCTGTGGAAATTCAAGTTGCCGTCCGGCGTTATCGGCCATCCGATCACCTATATGCACGAAGGCAAGCAATACGTCGCCATTTACTACGGCGTTGGCGGCTGGCCTGGCGTAGGTCTCGTGTTCGACCTGCAAGACCCGACCGCAGGCTTAGGCGCGGTGGGTGCGTTCAAGGAATTGGCGCATTACACCCAAATGGGCGGCGGCGTAATGGTGTTTGCGCTTTGATAAACCGGCTATCGTTCCCACGCTGGAGCGTGGGAACGCTGCTACTTTTGAATGAATAATCCTACCAAAGCACATGCCGAAGCACATGAAAAAACTTGCCGTTGCTTTAACTTGCGCGGCTCTGCTGGCGGTTTCATCAGCCCGTGCCGATACGCTAAAAATCTGCGCCGCAGAAGACGAAATGCCGTATTCCAACAGCAAAGGCGAGGGTTTTGAAAACAAAATCGCACACCTGCTAGGCGAGGAAATGCACAAAACAATCCAGTTCGTCTACTGGTCGGATCCACGCTATTACCTGCGTGACCTTTTGGACAAGGGCTTATGCGATGTCGTCATCGGCGTCGATGAAGGCGATCCTCGGGTCGCCACTAGCGTGCCGTATTACCGTTCCGGCTATGTCTTCATCACCCGCCAGAAAGACGGTCTGGATGTGCAAAACTGGGACAGCGAAGCCTTACGGACCGCGCAACGCATCGCTTTCGTACCCGGTTCGCCCGCCGAAACCATGCTCAGGGCGATAGGCCGTTACAACGACCAATTCAATTATTCTCAGGAATTGGTGGGTTTCAAATCCAAGCGTAACCAGTACGTCAAATACGACAATGAAAAGCTGGTCAACGAAGTCGCTTCCGGTCATGCCGAAATAGCCGTGTTGTGGGGACCTGCGGCGGCGCGTTATGTCAAGGCTTCGGCCACGCCGCTGGCGATGGTCGTGATCCCGGATAACAACAGCCGCGCCGACGGCATGAAAGTGGGTCACCACTACAGCACGTCCATGGCGGTTCGCAAAGGCGATTTTGCCTTGTTGTCGCAATTAAACCAGGCCATTAAGAACCGGCGGCAGGACATCGCGCAAATTCTAGCGGCGGAGGGTATACCGTTGCTGGATGGCGGCGGGATTGCCGTCGCTTCCGACCGGTAACTTCAAGGGTAGAACTTTAATATCAAATGGTTATCGACTTTTAAAAGGCACACACGGCGTACCTTACCAGACTACAAAACGACAAAACATGAAAAAAATAAAACCACTCATACCTATAGCGTTACTGGTTACATTCGCTGCGGCGGCGCAGGCCGAAATCTCTTTGCACCACGCCATCACCGGCGAGGCTCTGGACATGAGCTTCGCTAAAAAAGGCGGCGACACCGAAGCTTTCAAGCAATTCATGCAAACCGGAAAAAACCCGTACAACGGCAATAAGGAAGTCATCGAACAAGGCAAAAGCCTGTACATGACCGGCTGCTCAGGCTGCCACGGCCATGAGGCGGAAGGCAAATTAGG
>DBNZ01000240.1 GCA_002299495.1 Methylococcaceae bacterium UBA659 | reverse complement strand
TTCTTGTAAACTTAATGCCAACTGCTGCTTCCCAAAAAGCCTAGTATCTCATTTTTATGCCAATTTATATGCGCTTGCCCTGGGTTTATATGCGGTTACGATTATCTTGGCATTCAATATCTGCTACCGCGTAGTCTTAGCGGAAACTATTTTTTACTAAACCATTGAAAAAGACATTTGCATGCTTTTTCTGATGCGATAAAGAATTTTTAAAAGGGGGCAAGAATGGTACAACTTCCATGCTTTGGATGCTGCTGAGTGCAATGATCGGTGTCGTATTTGAGAATACGATCATAGCAATGCTGTTTCTCGCGCAAAGTCATCGGCGGTATCATCAAGCATGTTTGCGCCCGCATCAAACGCTATATGCAAGAAAGCCACCCGGCCTATGCCCAACCAGGATGCGGCAGTACCGGAAGACAACTTGCCTTCTTTAAATAGGTTGATGGCGGCTTGCCGTTTTAAATAGTCAGCGAAGCCTTCCGCATTCAGGTGAAGGCCAAGCAATATTTCTGGCGGGCAATCGATGGTGACGGTTTTTTGCATGGTGACTCCTAAAATTAACAATTTGGCTAAGCACAGGCCGTAATAGAGATTGGTTCATTCAACATAAAGGTACGTAATCCACATAGGATTTAAATGGCCGGTTTTATTTTGCAACGGCCCGACTGTGAAGTTGGTTGATGCGTTGCGCCATAGGCTCAAAAATTTGTTTCATTATTTTTACTGATTCTTGTGGGACGTTGGATACCCGCAACTCGTCCGTCAATCCACTAAACCGGGACACCCAGTGCTCATGGCAACCCGCCGTCACTTCAATCTCCACCCACATGTCGCGCTGCTGGGCTTGCCCGTCAAGGATGGCCTGAAACTCGCGCTCCAGTGTGGCGCCATCCGTGAGCAGTCGGGACACGATAACCTTGATTGAATCGGGGAATTCAGGCAGATGGCCGTATGAGGTACTCGCCTTCTTGCTTTCGGCTATCGCCGCCTCTTCCATCAGCGTTCCGTAACGGTACAGGCCAGGATACTCACGGCAATAATAGATTAATTTTTCATCAGAAAGCGTACTCCATAGCCACTGCAAATCGAGGATATGCCCGACCATTTGTTCCATCAACCCCGTATCGCTAACCCCTTTTGCTTCCAGTTGCCGCACCCGTAAGTCTATGGCAACGGCAATCTCATGCTCTTTATTGACAACCCGTCCACCTGGCACCTTAATTTTGCCGGAAGCAATGCCGGACGCGACCGTTTCCAAGATTTTGGCGAAACGGTAAAAACCCGTAAATTCTTCATACAAGGAATCCAATTCCGAGTGCGGCGCATTCATAAGCAGGTGGTGGAAATCGGTCATGTGGTCGGCCATTTCTGGAAGTATTTCGACTTCCAGCAGCCCCAGCGCGTCAAGCTGCTTGATCTTCTTGTCGATGCGCGGCCATGCGCAGACGCTCTTTTTGCCCTTTCATGGGTTTGCCAGTAACTTTTCACCGCGTTCCCGTAACGAACCATCTGGGGCGACATGGCTATAAAGCGTTTGTCTTGATATTCCCAATTCCTTGCATAGTTTTCCAACAACAGTATCGCTCTTGCCCATTGAGGCCATTGCAAGATGTAATTTGGCCGGAGTCATTTTATAAGGCGCACCGCCCTTTCTTCCACGGGCACGGGCAGAAGCCAAGCCAGCCTTGGTGCGTTCTGTAGTCAAGTCACGTTCATATTCAGCCAAGGCAGCAAAGATGCCAAAAACGAGCTTCCCATTGGGTGTGGTCGTGTCGATCTGCGCCCCCTGCCCTGTCAATACCTTAAAACCGATGCCCTTGCTGGTCAAGTCATGTACGGTATTGACCAAGTGGCGTAAATTGCGCCCCAGGCGGTCTAACTTCCAAACAACCAAGGTGTCGCCTGCCCGTAAAGCCTTAAGGCAATGAGCCAACCCTTGGCGGTCATCTTTTTTGCCGGACGCAAAATCTTCGTACAAATGCTCCTGAAGGACACCAGCGGCCAGCAAAGCATCGCGCTGTAAGTCCAAAACTTGTGAGCCATCGGCCTTAGAAACGCGCATATAACCAATCAGCATGTGTCACCTAGACGTTCGTTTGGTTGACAGTGTAAAACAGGGCAAAAATGAAGTCAAAACTTGTCATAAAACCCGTCAACCAATGTATGTAAAGCAAAGGGTGTATGGATAGCGATAAATGACAGCATAAAGCATTCCGCTAGACCCCATTATCACTTTCTAAGCCGATGTCAGCAGCGAGTCTGGAAATGAACAAAATTAGTCGCAAAAATGTATCGAATATATAGGCTTTTGCACCCTATTTTGCGACATAAAAAACCTTGATTTACTCCGTGCGGGACACAACACGCATCAAGCGGGCGGAAATGGCGGCGATTAATTTGTTCTTCACTTCCTGAAACAAGGCTTTGGGCAACAAGCCATAAGCCGCGCTCGACGGATCGCCAGCTTGGGCAAGGCGTAGGTCTGGGCCTGGCCAGAAAAAACGGTTAGCTTCCGTCAACACAATCCATGAACGATCATCGTCCAAGCCCAAGCGACGCTTGGTGGCTAAGGGAATTTCGACAGCCAAGGCTGGATTCGAAGGCGGTGTGTGGGTAATGGGGAGGACGGTCACCACCTGGTCGCCATCGTCGTCTGTCGTCACAAGGATGACGGCGCAAGGCCGGTCTTTTAGACCTTCCTCTTGGCCACGCTTCTGTTCATCCCGCCACAAATAGGAATAGCGGATCACTAAACCAGGGACGGGTTGTGGAAATGACAAGGCTTATCCGACCCGTTCGTGGTCATAGGCAGACGCTTCCATCGGCGGTTCGGCGGCACGGATAGCTTCAAGGTCAAATTCCGTAAAATCTTCCAACGCCATGACCTGCCGATCGCGCTTTTTCAAACGCTGGTATTCATCCACAGACAAGATCACAATACGTTCACGGCCATTGCGCGTGACCGCAATGGGTTCGGTCAGCGCGACATCTTGATAACGCCCGAAGTTACGCTGAAACTCGGCGGCGGTAACGGTAATCATAAACAGGAAGCCTCTCAATCTGCATTATACATACAATGCGTATTATACATAATATATAATAGGCTGTCATGCAATTAATGACAGCGCAAAATTATGGTGTAACTGATGTTACGCACCCCCATCCCAAAAAGCGTATTA
>DBNZ01000214.1:7367-14296 GCA_002299495.1 Methylococcaceae bacterium UBA659 | reverse complement strand
GATGATTCTTGGTACAAAGGCACCGCCGATGCGGTTTTTCAAAACATCGACATTTTAAGGACCCGAAAACCAGAATTTTTATTGGTTTTGGCGGGTGACCACATTTATAAAATGGATTATTCCGCCATGTTGCTTGACCATGTCAATCAGAAAGCGGACTTGACCATTGGTTGTTTGGAAGTCTCTTTAAAGGAAGCGACCGCTTTTGGCGTCATGGACGTGGACGATAACCGCAGGGTTCGTTCTTTTGTGGAAAAGCCGACGAATCCCCCTGTCATGCCCGGCCGGACCGATACCGCATTAGCCTCAATGGGTATTTATATTTTTAATGCCGGATTTTTGTTTGAGCAACTCATTAAGGATACGGATACAAAAAATTCCCACCATGATTTTGGCAAGGACATCATTCCATCGGTCATAGACAGATATGTGGTCAATGCCTATCCATTTTTGGATATGCAAAGTGGCGTACAAAGCTATTGGCGGGATGTCGGTACCATCGATGCCTATTGGGCCGCTAACATGGAATTGGTCGGAGTTGAGCCGGGTTTGAATTTATATGACAAAACCTGGCCGATTTGGACGTATCAAACCCAAACGCCACCCGCCAAGTTCGTTTTTGACAATGATCAACGCAGGGGGCAGGCGGTTGATTCGATGGTTGCGGGCGGATGTATCGTTTCCGGGGCAAAAATTAAACATTCGCTGTTATTTTCCAACGTCAGGGTAAATTCCTATTGTTTGGTGGAAGATAGCATTGTCCTGCCGGATGTGGAAATTGGGCGGAATTGCCGCATCAAAAAGGCCATCATCGAGCAAGGTTGCCTTATCCCCGAAGGCACCGTGATCGGCGGGAACTTAGAGGAAGACGCCAAAAAATATTATATCAGTGAGGGCGGTGTCGTTTTGGTGACCCCCGATATGCTCGGTCAAAAACTGCATTACGTTAGATAACAATGGCGACAAGTCAACTGAGGTTAGTCCTGTGCTGGCATATGCACCAACCGGAATACCGGGATTTACAAACCGGGCAATTCAAATTGCCGTGGACTTATCTTCATGTCACCAAAGACTATGTCGATATGGCCGCCCATTTGGAGGCTAACCCAAAAGTCAAGGCAGTGGTGAATTTCGCCCCTATTTTGCTGGAGCAGATTGAGGATTATGCAAACCAAGTGAATGGTTTTTTGCAAGGACTAGATGGCATCAACGATCCACTGCTCGCCGCATTGGTTTCTGATGACTTGCCCGATGATCCAGAGGATAAGTTAAAGCTTATTAAAGATTGCTTGCGGGCAAATTGGGAACAGCAAATCAACCGTTATCCGGCATTTAAAAAGTTGGCCGGAATGGCCGGATGGTTGGGCCAGAATTTTGAGGCACTCAATTATATTAACGACCAGTTTCTTGCCGACATGCTGGTTTGGTACCATTTAGTCTGGATGGGGGAGACGGTCAAACGAAATGACCACAGAATCCAGCATCTTATCGAGAAAGGCGGCGCTTATTCGCTGCACGACCGGATAGAAGTGGCCAAAATTATTGGCGAGTTATTGGCCCGTGTTTTATCTAGCTATAAAAATCTGGTGAAATCCGGGCAATTAGAGTTGTCCGTTTCCCCGTATGCCCACCCCATCGTACCGTTGCTCTTAGATATCAAGAGCGCGGGCGAGGCCATGCCCGATATCAACTTACCCGAATTGGAACACTATCCCGGAGGGGTGGGACGGGTTTATTGGCATCTTGAAAAAGGCGTCAAAATTTTTAAGCGTTTTTTTGGGTTTAATCCCAAAGGCTGTTGGCCTTCGGAGGGGGGGGTTAGCACGCAGACCCTGGAAATCCTAGATGATTTTGGTTTTGATTGGGTAGCCAGTGGCGGGGCTGTTTTGCAGAATAGCTTGAAAATGCCCGAAAACAAAATACCTGACAGCATTTATCATCCTTTTCTGTTGAATGACTTAAACATCAAATGCTTTTTTCGCGACGATGGATTGTCAGACATGATTGGTTTCCAATATTCAAATTGGCATGGCGATGATGCGGCCAACAATTTCGTCCATCACTTAGAAAATATTGCTAAAAACGTGTCTGATGATAGTGTTGTCTCGATTATACTGGACGGCGAAAATGCTTGGGAATACTTCCCTGATAATGGTTATCATTTCCTCAATGCCTTGTATCAAAAACTTGCCGCCCACCCAACCATTAAACTAACGACTTTTTCTGAATGCCTAGAGGACAAAACCATCTGTAAGCCGTTAAACCGCCTAGTAGCGGGTAGCTGGGTTTATGGTTCATTTTCTACCTGGATAGGCGATACAGATAAAAACCGTGGTTGGGATATGTTAGGTGAGGTAAAAAAAGCGTTTGACCGGGCTATTGCCGAAAACCGGTTAAATGAACACCAAATCGAGGTGGTCGAGTTGCAACTGGCTGTTTGTGAAGGATCGGATTGGTTTTGGTGGTTTGGGGATTACAATCCAAGCGAGGCAGTAAGTAATTTTGAACAACAATTTAGGTTGAATTTAGCAAACCTTTATAGACTGTTAGGTGAGCATCCACCTGGATATTTAGCGTTGTCTTTTACCCAAGGTTCTGGGGCGCCGGCAATGGGAGGGACGATGAGGCCCGGTATTGAATAATGAATGGAACAGCGAGTGAATGAAATCTTAAACCAACGGCGTGCAGGGGTTCTTTTGCACATTACGTCATTGCCAGGCAATGGAGAACAAGGGGACTTAGGCAAGAACGCTTATTATTTTATTGATTTTTTGCATGATACCGGGACCAGTGTTTGGCAAACGTTGCCGCTGGGCGTTACCCATGCCGATTGTTCGCCGTATCAGTGCCTGTCCGCCCATGCCGGAAACCCTAATTTAATCAATATTGACAAATTGGTTGAAAAGGGATGGTTGAAATTATCAGATAATTGCGGCGAATGCGGGGGAACACAAAAATTCAGGAAAAGCTGTTTGGTGACCAAGGCGTTTGAAGGGTTTTTATCTTGGGCAAGCATTGGTGACAAGCAATATTTTAAGATTTTTTGCCAACAAAAGGCGTTTTGGTTGGACAATTATGCTTTATTCATGGCGCTTAGGGATGATTTTAACCGGCTTTGTTGGAGCCAATGGCCTGAGCCTTATAAAAACAGGGAAAAAAAAGCCCTTAAGGAAGCCCGTAACCGTTTGAAGTACGCCATCGACTGTTTCAAGTTTGAACAATATGTGTTTTTCTCGCAATGGATGGCCCTTAAGGAATACGCCAATCAGCACGGGGTTTTGTTGTTTGGGGATATTCCTATTTTTGTTTCTTATGACAGCGCCGATGTATGGGCGAACCGAAAAATTTTTAAATTGGATGACGCAGGGGAAATGCTGGTGGTAGCCGGCGTACCACCGGATTATTTTTCGGCGACCGGGCAACGCTGGGGCAATCCGCATTATGATTGGGCTTGTCTGCAGAAAACCGGTTTCGAATGGTGGTTGGAGCGGTTACAGACGCAATTGGAACAGTTTGACATTCTTCGCATCGATCATTTCCGCGGCTTGGAAGCGGCCTGGGAAATACCCGCTTACGAGCCGACCGCGCAAATCGGCGAGTGGGTTAAGGCTCCGGGTAGGGAATTGTTATTGGCCATCAAGGAAAAATTTAACTCAACGCCGCTGATAGCGGAAGATTTAGGCGTCATTACCGATGCAGTCGAAGCCTTGCGTGATGAGTTTAATTTGCCTGGTATGAAGATTTTACAGTTTGCCTTCGATGGCAACCATGACAACCCGTACTTACCCATTAACCATATTTTGAATTCCGTCGTTTATACGGGCACCCACGATAATGACACCACTGTGGGTTGGGCCGCTAAACTGAGTGATAACGAAAAAAATTATATCTATGAATATTTGAATTTCCCTACCAAAAGCTTGCACTGCGCCCTGATCCAAGCAGCCCTGGCTTCTGTGGCAAATTTGGCGGTAATCCCCATGCAGGATATTTTGGAATTGGGTTCCGAGCATCGTATGAATACCCCCGGCACCACGGAAGGTAATTGGCAGTGGCGCTTCCAATGGCATCAACTGTCCCCAGAGAGGGCTAACCGGTGGGCGCATTTAGTGGATTTGTTCAATCGTAGGCATTAATTGTTCACCCATTGTTCACCATGGATATAAGGGATAAGTTATTCCTCACTATCAATAAACCCTTGGATTTCGCCTTTGACCACCGGGTTGCCGGGGTGTTTGATGATATGGTTGCCCGTAGCATTCCTTTTTATCATGAAATCCAACGCATACAGGCCGATTTGGTTATGGATTTTCTGCCCGATGACGGGGGGGTGGTGTGTGATTTGGGTTGTTCCACCGGCACTACGCTGGATTATTTGGTAAATCACCCGCACTGCCCGGTCTCCTCGCGTTTTTTTGGCTTTGATAATTCAGTGCCTATGCTAGAAAAAGCGGCCATCAAACTGGCAGGACAGATTGGTTCTGGGCGGGTGATTTTAAGGTCAGCTGATTTAACCGACATGCCGGCTTTACCGCCGTGCAACGTAATTATCCTTAATTGGTCATTGCAGTTTGTCCGTCCTATTGAACGTGAATGGTTGTTAAAAAAAGCGTTTGATGCGCTAAGTACCGGCGGGGTCTTGCTGTTATCCGAGAAGGTGCTGGCCAATGACGCGATGTTCAATCGGCTTTATATAGAGCATTATTTGCATTTCAAAAAATCGCAAGGCGGTTATACCGATGCTGAAAACCAGCGCAAGCGGGAGGCTTTGGAGAATGTTTTGGTGCCTTATCGGTTAGATGAAAACTTGCGGTTATTGGAAATAGCGGGTTTCCAGCATCGAGACGTCTATTTTCAATGGTTTAATTTCGTTTGCATGATGGCGGTAAAGATTTAACGATAGGCCATAGGCGTTAAGAATCATAGCCATTGGGATTTTGGCTTTGCCAATTCCAGGTGTCGGCAACCATATCCAGCAGGTTTTTTTCAGCCTTCCAACCCAGTTCTTGGTAAGCCAAGTCTGGGTTGGCGTAACATTCCGCTAGGTCACCGGCGCGGCGGGGGGAAATCTTGTAATGGATGCGTTGCCCCGAGGCTTGTTCAAAGGCGGCTATCACCTCCATGACGCTATAACCGATACCGGTACCTAGGTTATAGGCCTTGCAACCACCCGCATTAAACAAAAAGCTCTCCAACACATCAATGGCCTTGACATGGCCTCTGGCTAAATCGACCACATGGATGTAATCCCTGATGCCGGTGCCGTCTTTTGTGGGGTAATCATTCCCGAATACGGATAATTGCGCTAACTTGCCAACCGCGACTTGGGAAATATAGGGCAATAAGTTGTTTGGGATACCGTTGGGGTCTTCGCCTATCAAGCCGGAAGGATGGGCGCCGATGGGATTAAAATAGCGTAACAAAGCGATTTTCCAAGGTTTTTGTGTCGGGGTTAGTTGGTCGGCATTGGCAAGGTCACGCAGAATGTCTTCAATCATGGCCTTGGTGCGGCCATAGGGGTTAATGGCGCCAATGGGCATGTCTTCAGTGTAGGGGGGGGTGGCCGACGCCCCATAAACAGTGGCCGACGAGCTAAAAATAATGTGCCTGACGTCCGCATCCCGCATGGCTTCCAATAACACTAACGTGCCGTAGACGTTGTTTTGGTAATAGGCCAGCGGTTTTTGGCAGGATTCACCTACGGCTTTTAAGCCGGCGAAATGCATGACAGCGCCGATGTCATATTTTGCGAACAACGCTCTGAGTCCGGTTAGGTTACGGATATCAATATTCTCAAAAGCCAGTGGTTTTCCAGTAATTTTTTGGACTCTTTCCAATGATTCTATTTTGCTATTGGATAAGTTGTCGATCACCACGACGTTGAAACCCGCAGCCAGCAGTTCTACACAGGTATGGCCGCCAATATACCCGGCCCCGCCCGTTACTAAGATCGTATTGTGTTTCATTTATGATTCAAGAAGTTTGATTTTTATCAGATAGACCCGGCGGTTGTCGGCTTTAATGACTTCAAAACGCAGGTTGTCAACCGTTAGCCGTTCCCCTTTTTCTGGCATGTGCTCCAATTGGTTAACCAGAAAACCGCCAACGGTGTCGTATTCATCGGTGGCCAGTTGGGTGGAGAAATACTCGTCGAACAGGCCTATTGGGGTCAGGGCTTTGACGATGTATTCATGGTCATTGCGTTGGGTGATGTAATTTTCATCCTCATGTCCGTCGTGTTCGTCCTCAATATCTCCGACAATTTGTTCAAGGATGTCCTCAATGGTGACCAAACCGGCAGCCTGGCCATATTCATCCACGACAATGGCCATATGATTGCCGTTAGTACGCAATTCTTTCAGTAAGATATTCAGCCGCTTGCTTTCTGGCACGATAAAAGCCGGGCGCATAATATCTTTAACTAGAAAGCTCTTATCCTGCAATACCTTGCATAGTATATCTTTTGCCAACAAGATACCGACGACTTGGCTACGGTCATCTTCTATGACGGGATACCGCGAATGGCCGGATTCCAATACGCTGGGTAAGATTTCTTCAAGTTGGGCGCCATGGGGTGCTACCACCATTTGCACCCTAGGTACCATAATATCCCTAACGCGCATTTTGGATATTTGCAGGACACCATCAATCATAGCGAAGGCATCCGTTTCCAATAGATGGTTTTCCTGTGCTTCGTGTAGGATTTCCCTTAAATCATCCATGTCTTGAGGCTCACCCGTCAGCAAGTGGACAAGCCTTTCTAACCAATTTCTCTGTGCTAAGGGTCTACTAGGAGGTTGGCCGTCACTCATGGTCGGTTATCTGGGTATAGGGGTTGGAAATATTAAGATGGCTTAAAATTTCAATTTCTTTGTTTTCCATTAGGGTCGCATCCGCTTCGGTCATATGGTCATGGCCTAACAAGTGTA
>DBNZ01000214.1:2584-6971 GCA_002299495.1 Methylococcaceae bacterium UBA659 | reverse complement strand
GTACCAGCACTGGCCCACAAATGACCAAATCACCTAAAAGCCCGGTTTCTAGTCCTTCTATGTTTGGGGCTGTAAAGGGAAAGCTGAGGATGTTGGTTGGGCCAGGCTTTTTCCGATAATATCCGTTCAATGCGGCGCTTTCATTTTCGTCGACTATGCGGACGGTAATTTCGGTATTGCCGGTCAATTCGCTCAACGCGGCGTCTACCCATTCTTGGATTTGGTCTGCTTCAGGCTGCCAAGAGTTGGCGCAAACAGCCTGAATGTCAATTAAGTTCATGTTGTTTTGTTTTTTTCGTAAGCCTCGTAGGCGGATACAATGCGCTGCACCAAAGGGTGCCTGACCACATCACGGGCGTTGAAGAAAGTGAAGCTGATGCCTTCAATGTCTTTTAACACTTCCAGCACATGGCGCAGCCCGGACATTTTTTCCGAAGGCAAATCAATTTGCGTGACGTCACCTGTCACCACGGCCGTTGAGCCAAAACCCACCCGGGTCAAAAACATTTTGATTTGCTCTACCGTGGTGTTTTGCGCTTCATCAAGGATGATAAAGGCGTCATTCAGGGTTCTGCCGCGCATGAAAGCCAGCGGGGCGACTTCGATAATACCACGGCCGATCATTTTTTCCACCCGCTCAAAGCTTAACATTTCGTATAGGGCGTCATAAAGCGGGCGTAGGTAAGGGTCGACTTTTTGCGCCATATCGCCGGGCAAAAAACCCAGTTTTTCACCCGCCTCAACCGCTGGCCTGACCAGGATCAATTTTCGCACCCGCTCGGTTTGTAAGGCTTCGATGGCACAGGCCACCGCTAAATACGTTTTGCCCGTGCCGGCGGGCCCGACCCCGAAGTTAATGTCATGGGTCATGATTTTTTTTAGGTATTCTTGCTGATTAGCGCCGCGCCCGCGAATCAAGCCAAATTTGGTTTTGATGCAAACCTGTGGATGGGGGGTGTCCGGCGGCTGTTCAAGCAGTTGTTCAACCGAGGCGTCTTGCATCGTCAAGTGGATGTTTTCGGCGGTGATTTGTTCGTTGGCGGTGTCTTCAAAAAGTGTATGCATGACCATGCAAGCGGCGTCGACAGAGTGGGCGGTTCCGGTAATTTTGAACTGATTGCCACGGTTGGCAATTTCTACTTGCAGCCGGGCTTCAATTTGCCGCAAATGGGCGTCAAATTGACCGCAAAAATTGGATAAGCGTTGGCTATCGTCGGGAAGTAAATCGATTTCCTTGGAAACGATCATAAATCAAAAGGCCGCGTTAACGCGGTCTATGGTGGTTTCGGCTACACGCCCGCGTAGGGAGTTAGGTAGCGCTTCCGTGATCAAGACATCGACGAAACGTCCTATTAGGCGCGGATGGGCGGTAAAATTGACCACCCGGTTGTTTTCCGTCCGCCCTTGCATTTGCAGCGGGTTCTTTTTGGACGGGCCTTCGATCAATACGGTTTGCACGGTGTGGACCATATTGGCGGAAATGTTGGCCGCCATCTGGTTTATCCTCTGTTGAAAATGCGCCAGGCGTGCTTTTTTGACCGCCATCGGCACGTCATCCGGGAGTTCGGCTGCGGGTGTGCCAGGGCGGGCGGAATAAATGAAGCTAAATGAGGCGTCAAAGCCGATTTCTTCAACTAATGACAGGGTATCGGCAAAATCAGCATCGGTTTCACCTGGGAATCCTATGATGAAATCAGAAGACAGGCAAATGTTTGGCCGCACTTCCCTGAGCTTTCGGATAGTTTCAAGGTAATCGGCGCGGACGTGCCCGCGTTTCATCCGTTTTAAGACCCGGTCGCTTCCGCTTTGCACGGGCAAGTGCAAGTGATTGACCAATTGCGGGATTTCAGCGAAGGCTGCAATCAGGCCGTCGGTGAATTCGACCGGATGGGAGGTGGTGAAACGGATGCGGCCAATACCGTCGATAGCGGCGACATGGTAAAGCAAAAGGGCGAAATCGGCGCTGTCACCGTCATCCATCAGGCCACGGTAGGCATTGACGTTTTGGCCGAGCAAGTTGACTTCACATACGCCCTGTTGCGCTAAAGCCGTGATTTCGGCGATGACATCGTCCATCGGGCGGCTAATTTCCTCGCCCCGGGTGTAAGGAACTACGCAAAACGAGCAATATTTGCTGCAACCTTCCATTACGGAAACAAAGGCCTTGACACCTTCAGCGCGGGGTTCGGGAAGGGAGTCAAATTTTTCTATTTCTGGAAAAGTGATGTCTATGACCGGGGTCTGTTTAGCCCGGACTTGCTCCAGCAATTGCGGCAACCGATGCAGGGTTTGCGGGCCGAATACCATATCGACGAAAGGGGCGCGTTTTTGCAGATCGCTCCCCTCTTGGCTGGCGACGCAGCCACCGACACCAATCACGACATCGGGGCGCCGCTCTTTGATCATCCGCCATTGCCCTAACGCCGAAAACACTTTCTCTTGTGCCTTTTCCCTTATGGAGCAGGTGTTTAACAACAAAACGTCGGCTTGTTTAGGGTCGTCGATCAATTCAAAACCATGCGAGGCATGGAGTACGTCGCGCATTTTGGCGGAATCGTACTCGTTCATTTGGCAACCATTGGTTTGAATATAAAGCTTTGGGGTCATAGATAGAGGGTTTGGGCTTGGCAGTTGTGTCACTGTTTTTAGGGAATGGGAAATCAAGATTAGGGTTGGTCAGGAAAGTAAAAAATTAGTTGCATTATAACCTGAACCTAACTTAAACCAGTAACCTAGAAATCGGTCGTGGTTCCATCACCTTTTTCGATTTTCCCTATCACCTGGCCGTTAATCATACCCTTGGCTAAACGGATATCAATTTTGTCGTTTTGTTTGACTTGCTCGGGCGCACGTAAAATTTCCCCTGTTGCACAGACCGTGACCAACGCATAGCCACGGTTTAGCGTCGCTGTCGGGCTGATTGCGTTTAAGGTTTGACTCAGACGGGTCAATTTTTGCCAGGATTTTTGTAAGCGTTGCCGCATGGCGGAAACTAGGCGCTGGCTTAAAAAAAACTGGTTTTGCTGGAAATTTGCCAATTTATTTTGCGGATTGTGACGCCAAAGCCGGGCCGTTTGGGTTTCCAACAGGCTATGGTTATTCTGGGTTTTTCGGTGCATGGCTTGCCGCATACGGGTTTCTAATTCATCCAGACGCTGGGCATTACGCCTAAGCCGTTGGCCTGGGTGTTGTTGTTGTAACCGATTGTCCAGCCAGGTTAGCCTTTGTCGGTGTTGCGCGAATTGGCGTTGCTGTGACCGCGTGATTCGGGATTCCAGTTCAAGGAACCGCGCCAACCAGGCATCCCGGCTAGGGGTGGCCAGTTCCGCCGCCGCCGATGGGGTAGGGGCGCGGACATCGGCGACAAAATCGGCGATGGTAAAATCGGTTTCATGGCCTACAGCGGAAATGACGGGGATTGTGCTGGCGTAAATGGCGCGGGCGACGGTTTCCTCATTAAATGCCCATAAATCTTCCAGAGAACCGCCCCCTCGTCCGACAATGAGCAGGTCGCATTGGGATGCCGTATTGGCGGTGGCGATGGCGCGGGCGATTTCGTATTGGGCTTCGCGGCCTTGCACCGACACAGGGTAAATGATGACCGGTATCGCAGGAAAACGCCGTTTCAAAATGGTGAGGATATCGCGGATGGCCGCGCCGGTAGGCGAAGTGACGACACCTATGCACTGGGGGAGGGTGGGCAGGGGTTTTTTGTGGCTGTTGTCGAACAAACCCGCATCGGCCAGTTTGCGTTTTAGCGCCTCAAACGCCTGCAGCAAGGCCCCGTCCCCAGCGTTTTCGATGCTGTCGACAATAAGCTGGTAATCGCCGCGTGGCTCGTATAAACCCACTTGCCCGCGGATCACCACCTGCTTGCCGTTTTCGGGTCTGATGGTTTGGCGCCGTTGCTGGGTTTTGAACATGGCGCAACGGACTTGGGCGTTGGCGTCTTTCAATGAAAAATACCAGTGTCCAGATGATGGGATGCTTAAATTTGAGATTTCACCTTCAACCAAGACACTAAAAAAGTGGTCGGCCAACAGTTGATGGGCAGTCCGGTTAAGCTGGCTAACGGTCAGGATTGTGCGGTCAGTTTGGTCTTTTAGGTCAGTCATTGATGAGTGTGTCAGATTTAAGTGTCAAGTCCTGCATGATGGTGTACCGCCTAAGGTTACGGGATGCAGCGACCTACCTGTCCAAGTGCAGGGTTTAAAGCGCTCACGCGATCAAACACAGACCGCCTATGCCCAGAAGGTAAACCGTGCCGTATCGTTTGCTGTTTTTGCGTGGACTCGAAACCGCACCGCTACGCGACCGGCTGGCGGCTTTATTTTGCCCCATCCTTCCGTGACAGTCGCTCAGAAGTGAAAACTAGATGGCGATGAGG
>DBNZ01000214.1:0-2210 GCA_002299495.1 Methylococcaceae bacterium UBA659 | reverse complement strand
GGCATCAAGCGGCATCAAGCGGCCCAGATGGGATTCATCCCTCCAAAATTTAAAAGCGGAAAACGTACTGCAAGTAAAAGAAATCCGGCGAGACGTTGGCTCCGGTCTTCTTGATGAAGTTGCCCGAGAACAGTTTTGAATAGCCGAACAAGACATCCTGGTGTTGGCTTGCGTGTACGTTAAAGCGCAAGTCCAGCTCGTCGCCTACGTCGCCGCCCGAGCGTCCCGTCGCATCGCGGTGAGTACCGACGCCGGCCGCGTTGTAAAGAAAATCTCGGTTGTTGGCCAGCCAAAACTTGTGGTACTGGATGATGGAGGTGAACCAAGGTTGCGGGTAGAAGACCAGTTGCAGGTTGAGGTCGTTGATGTTCTGCCGACCCACACGGTCCAGGAAGCCTAAGTAATAGTGTCCGAACGGAAAGAGTTGATTGAACGTGTTGTAGGTGCCGTCATTGGGGTTGTCATCCCCGGAAGCGTAGTCGTAGCGCAGCCACATCTGCGGATTCATGGGCAGCGCAGCGAAATGGTAGCCCACCCCCGCAGCAACCGCGCCCGCCGAGATGTCTTGCACGTCCCGCTCACCGAACTGGTACATGCCCTCCAACTCGAACAACACGTGTTCGTAGTCGCCGACGTAACGGCTACCGATGGTGTGTATGGTAGAGTCGACCAGCGCACCACCCTGGCGGGTCGCGCTTCTCGGTTTATTGTCCAGACTCAGAAAATACAAATCGGCGAAGTGGCCCTTCATAGGCTTGTAGCTACCCCAAACGCCATAGAAATTTCGATTCTTGTCCCACTGGTCCGGGCGCCCGTCGAACTCATTCACATCGGTCAGCATCGGCCGCACCCAGAACGTATCAATGTCGAGTTTCGGGCTGTGCCAGAAGGTTTTCACACCCTGAAAAGTACGCCGTGTATTGGCCCAATCCAGCGTGGAAATCAGTCGTTGCGAGCCGTAGAGCAGCTCTTGCCGACCGACGCGAACGTATGTGGGCGCATCCGCGATGTCCAGAAGTTTGATGTCGGCGAACAGGTTGAGGATGTCGTGCCGGTTCTCATCGATGGGTAAGCGCGGCAGATCCTGGTCGAAAGTCCGGGCATCGATGAATTCCGCGAAAATTCTCAAGCGATCCTGATACCACAAATCCCCATGCAGCCGTGTGCGTACCAAATTGAAGGTATTGTCATGAGGGGTCAGGCGAGAATCCCACTCGTTCACATTACGCACCCAGAAATTGCCGCCCAAGGAAAGCATCCAATTGTCGCCTAAGTGAATACGCTTTATGCGATCAAAAAAGTCTTTCTCGGTGTTGTCAGCTTTGTCCAGATAGCGGAAATCGAGGTCGAATGACGAGGTTGGAAACAGCCCGAATGGCGCATACGCAGAGATCGGCGGCCCTTTCCGCTGGGTACCGGTGATGTGGTCCCATAGCGAATAGTAACCCGGCCCGGACGGCGGGACGATGAACCCCCCTAGACGCGGCATGGGGCTGACGGCAGGTGTCTTGCTCCAATCGAATTTTGTGTTTGTAGTCGGTTCCTCTGGCGGAGGCGTTTCTGCCGCTTGTGGATTGGCTGTGATACTAAGCGCTAGGATCATAGCGATCACTGCGGCAGCCTGGTAGCGTTGGGGGGTGTTCTCGATATTGCTCATACGATGGCTCCTTGGGTTTACTTATGGTAAAAGGTTCGGTCTTCATTCGAGTCTTTCCGCCAGCGAGATCAACCGGGTAAGTCGGGCACCAAAAGTAGGCGCTTTAGGCGACATCTTTTCGTTGCCCGACCGTTCACGAACCTAACCCGGTGCGGATTTTTCCAAGAAAAATACCTGCAATAAACAGCAACGGTAATCTGTTTAAGCAGTCGTGATTTCACGCACAAAAAAAAGCGGCTCCTGGCGGAATACATGATGTATTCAACCGGGTAGACGCCTTTGTCTGTTTTGGTTGGCTGTTGAACCGATATTTTTTAGTACCCCGTCGCTGGAGTGTCTGTATTTTTTAAGGCATTTTTTGTGCCAAATTAATAAGTATTTATTTTATGTGTTTAGGTTAATGAATACAGCGGCTTAGGGTTTGTTTTGGGTGTTAGCGATGGTAGGGTAATGCCGGTTTATGCCTGTAATGCATCAATTTTGTGCGTTTTGTTACCCATGTGAGCCAACGAAGTGCAAAGGTTTTTTTGAATTTGCTCATGGCAGCACCGGG
>DBNZ01000210.1:2197-3200 GCA_002299495.1 Methylococcaceae bacterium UBA659 | reverse complement strand
CCGTTCAATCTATACCAAATGGAGCCGCCACCGCCGGGAAATTTATTGGCCATGAGCTTATCCATAGCGTCCGGCAAAATGTTTTTGGCATAAGTGCTGCCAAAAAGGACTTCTATTTTTGGGTTGTCCAGCATGTACGCGTACAGCAAGTACTGCTCTGTCCAATAAACATGATGGTTTAATGCGGGCGCTTTAGGCCTGCCAAACGGAAGCATCACATCATGGGTATGGACGATGATGTCTTTTGCAATTTCCGGCATTATTTTCAGGTAGATATACAGACAATCGCTGCCAATTTTTACCGTATGGGTAGAGTCTATGAACCAAATGTCCGCACTTTCGACGAGCGGCACCAATTCAGGTACAGGAATATTTTGCACGCACGATTCGATGATGGTGTCGACCGACTCTAGGCGTTTTAGAAAATCCTTTGGGAAGGGCTCAATAAGGGTGATTTTTCCTGTTTTGTTCTTTTTTATGGCTTGGTCGGCAATCAAAGTTGAAAACCCCGAGCCTATTTCTAAAATGTGGTTGGGTTTGAAGTGCCTCAATACGCAGTAGTACGACATCGCATCCGAATACGAAAACGCCGGGTTCTGCCAAAAAAATCCGTCGGGGTTGTCTCTGTCGCCGTCTTCTGGAGGGGAAAATTCATTTGAATACACGCTGATGGTATCGATAAAGTCACGGATGGTGTTTTGATCAAATACCCTTGAATTGTATATTTCGGCTTTGGGCGAGCGATATTCGAAAGAGTTTTGAATATCGTCTATCAGTGGAATATCTGAGTAGAAATTTGCCGGAACTATGTTTATTTTCGCATCTTGCAGTCTCTTTCTTGTTTCGGTAGACGACCATAGGGCTTTTTTGCCCAGTCTAATTAATAAAGCCAATTCTTCTTCTGTCAATGCAGAGTTCATGCAGCATGTTCCAATGGTTGTTTAGGGTGGTAGGGTTCACAACGGCTTAGGTTTGGTCGCCGATGTCAGGTAATGGCGGATGC
>DBNZ01000210.1:0-1857 GCA_002299495.1 Methylococcaceae bacterium UBA659 | reverse complement strand
CCTTGAACTAATTGATGGCCAATGCCGCCTCGTAAAGCCGTCGTTGGAATTGAATCAGATCATCGGTCAATAGTCTATCGGATTCAGAAAAAGCCCCGGCTTCGATGTCGTAACGGTTGCTTAGCCGGTAGGGGAACAACGACCTGTCCCAAGCCATCAACGCGCATAGGCAGTCGAGCGATTGCGATGGCTGTGCGTCGGTGCCGATAAAAATAAAAAATTTACCCAGGTTGGCCACGGCTGTTGTCGCTTCATAAGTTTTATGATGCGAGTGTCAGTGTTCGCCATCTTGATTTTTTTTGGCATGCTCAAACCCGCCAAAGGTCTCTACAATCATTAAAAACGCACCCACCGTAATCGCCGAATCGGCGACGTTGAACGCCGGAAAATGCCAAGAGCCGTAATAAACATCCAAAAAGTCTATGACATAGCCGTACAGCAGCCTATCGATTAGATTGCCGACCGCACCGCCGAGAATCAATGATAATGAAGCCGCCAGCAGGGTTTCATGTTTTTGCAGACGGCTTAGCCAAATGCTTAAGGCCACGCTCATCGCCACCGCAAGCCCCGCAAAAAACCAACGCTGCCAGCCGCCGGCGCCGCTCAGGAAACTGAACGCGGCACCGGCGTTGTGGACGTAGGTCAGGTTGAACGACGGCAGCAGCGGGATGGATTGGTACAACTGCATCGTGTGGTCTATCGCCAGTTTGCTGGCCTGATCTAAAACTATTACCAAGACCGATAACCAAAGCCATTTAAGCATAACGGCGTACCTCACCTTTGCCGGCCACGTTTTCGACGCAGCGCCCGCACAGTTCGGGGTGTTCCGGGTGGCTACCGATGTCGCCGCGTTGGTGCCAACAGCGCACGCATTTGGTTTTGGTCGAGGCCTCCACCTTTAGTTTCAAGCCGTTAACTTCGGTGGCGGCGGCATCTTCCGGTGCGTCAGCCAACGCTTGCAGCGCCGCTGCCGAGGTGATGAAGACGAAATGCAGCTCGGCGGCGATTTGGCTTAACGACGCCAGCAGCGCATCGTCGCAATAAAGCGTCACTTCGGCGGTCAGCGAGGCGCCGATGTCGCCTTGGTTGCGGCATTTTTCCAGTTCCTTGCCGACGGCGGTACGCACCGTCATTGCTTGCCGCCAAAAATCGCGGTTTAGCGGCGTGTTATCATCCAGTTCGGAGCAGCCCTGATACCAGGTCGCCAAAAACACCGATTCGTAACGTTCGCCGGGGATATGCTGCCAAATTTCCTCGGCGGTGTAGCTGATGATAGGCGCCAGCCAGCGGGTCAATGCTTCCAGCACATGGTGCATCGCGGTTTGTGCGGAACGCCGGGCGAGGCCGTCGGCTTTTGCCGTGTATTGGCGATCCTTCACCACGTCCAAGTAAAACCCGCCCAGTTCGATGACGCAGAAATGGTGGATTTTTTGGTAAATGACTTGGAATTGGTAGGTCTGGTAAGCGGCCTTGACTTCTTCTTGTAGCCAATGTGCCCTATCGACGACCCAGCGGTCCAACGCCAACAAATCGGCGGTGGCCACGCTATGCTGGCTAGGGTCGAAATCGGACAGATTGGCCAGCAGGAAGCGGGCGGTGTTGCGCAAACGTCGGTAGCCGTCGGTGGTGCGCTCTAGGATTTCGTCGGAGACGCGCATTTCGGCGCGGTAGTCGGTAGCGGCGATCCACAGCCGCAACACGTCCGCGCCGAGGTTTTTCATCACCGCTTGCGGCGGGATGACGTTGCCCTTGGACTTGGACATTTTCTCGCCCTTGGCGTCGACGGTGAAGCCGTGGGTCAGCACATGCTGGTAAGGGGCGGCGCCGTGCATCGCCACTGCGGCTAACAGCGAGGAT
>DBNZ01000176.1:579-9683 GCA_002299495.1 Methylococcaceae bacterium UBA659 | reverse complement strand
AAGGCGGCCATGTCTAAGGCCAATACCTTTTTTCCCTTGATGCCTTCCGGCACTTCGCCGTTGACGATGCGCTGCGCTAAGCCTTCGACGATGGCGGTTTTGCCGACGCCGGGTTCTCCGATTAAGACCGGGTTATTTTTGGTGCGGCGTTGCAACACTTGTATGGTGCGGCGGATTTCGTCGTCTCGGCCGATGACGGGGTCGAGTTTGCCTTGTTCTGCGCGTTCGGTCAGGTCGATAGTGTATTTTCTGAGGGCTTGACGTTGGTCTTCGGCACCCGGGTCGTTGACCGCTTGGCCGCCGCGTAGGGTGTTGATGGCTGGTTCCAAGGTTTGTTTGGTGACACCGGCTTTTTTCAGTTTGTCCTGCAACAAACTTTTTTCTTCGCAAGCGGCCAGCAAGAATAATTCGCTGGAAATGAACTGGTCGCCGCGTTTTTGCGCCAGTTTGTCGGTCAGGTTCAAGAGCCGCGCCAACTCGTTGGAGATTTGCACGTCGCCGCCGGTGCCGGAAATGCTGGGCATACGCGCCAGTTCTTGATCCAGTTCAGCCCGTAATGATGGGGTGTTGACATTGATTTGGTTAAGCAAGGGCTTGACGCTGCCGCCTTGTTGGTCGAGCAGGGCGGCCATGACATGGGTAGGCTCGATAAATTGGTGGTCTTTGCCCAAAGCCAAACTCTGGGCTTCGGCAAGGGCCTGTTGGAACTTGCTGGTCAGTTTGTCCATTCGCATAGTGGTTACCTTCGTGGGTGGGGTTTAAGTGACCACTGATATGGGGCAGGGGGCTTTTTATTTCAAGAAAATGTCACATGCTTTGCCGGAGCAATTGAACGGTTTCTTCGCTGAGGGGTTGACGTTGATGGTCGAGTATTTTGCCATCCAATTCGATAGCGAGTATTTTAATGGTTTCAACGAAGTCGTCGAACACATCAAGCGGCTGATCCACCATGGACGGTTGCATGAAAAATACCAAGCCCGGGCAGTAAAAAGATTCCATGCCGGTACTAGGAAAGGTGCCAGAGTCAACCATGCAGGCCACCCCGAAATCGACCAGCCGATTCGCATCCAGGCGTTCAAAAATTTTCAGGCTGCCGTATTCTAAGTGGGCGATTTGGAAGGCGTTCAGCAAGTCTAAGCCATTAAAACCTTGGGCATTGTAGGCTATCAGGCTGAATTGGATAATGGCAGGGGCGGAAAACCTGGGTGTTTGCGGTTCGGTTTCATCCGCTTCCTCATCAGCCGAAAAAATATCCGAACGCTTATCAAAATGGGTGGACATAGAGCCAGCTACCGGGTGTGCTTCGGGTGCGGCATAACGCGGGGTTTTCGACCCGACCTCGAAATCATCGGGTCTGTCATGAAGCGCCAAAGAATCGTCGGTTCGGTGATCCTTTGGCATGTCGCCGAACAGGTTGTCATGCGCGGACTGTTTTCGGTTTTTTAAAAAGTGCCAAGCCAGCATGACTACAATGACTAGCAGGCCGGTTGCGATGATTACGACTCTTAATAGTTCTTTGTCCATTTAGTGTTCCGCTAGGGTGACCGCTTCTTCTATGTCAACTGCAACCATCCGGGATACGCCCGGCTCTTTCATGGTTACGCCCGTCAACTGCCGGGCGATTTCCATTGTAACCTTATTATGTGAAATGTATAAAAATTGCACGGAGTTGGACATTTCCTCGACCATTTTAGAAAAACGCCCGACGTTGGCGTCATCTAGCGGGGCGTCCACTTCGTCCAACAGGCAAAAAGGCGCCGGGTTCAGTTCAAAAATTGAAAATACCAAGGCCACGGCGGTCAAGGCTTTTTCGCCCCCGGACAGTAGGTGGATCGAGCTATTCCGTTTACCCGGCGGCCTGGCAATGATGGTTACGCCGGATTCCAGCAAATCGTGTTCAGACAATTCCAGATAAGCGTGGCCGCCACCGAACAATTTTGGGAATTTTTCCTGCAAGCCGCTGTTGATTTTATCGAAAGTTTCCTGAAAACGTAACCGGCTTTCTTGGTCCATTTTATGGATGGCTTGATCTAGGGTTTGCAGGGCTTCTAGCAGGTCAGCCCGCTGTTCGTCCAAGAATTTCATGCGGGCGGATTGGGTTTGGTATTCCTCAATGGCGGTTAAATTGATGGTGCCTAGGTGCTCTATGTCCGTAGCCAAAACGGCTAATTGAGTTTTCCAGCGTTTTGCTTCCGCATCAGGCGGTAGGTTGGCCACTATTTGGCCAACATCGGCATTGAGTTCCCGCAACTGTTCGTTGATGGTTTGTTGCCTGACTTGGTTTTCTTGCCATTCAAAGCGCAGCCGGTCCAGTTCCGCTTTCGCCTTTTCCAGGGCTCGTTGGGTCTTCTGGTATTGTTCGGACAGGCTATTCAATGTGGCTGCGGTTTTTTCTTGTAATTGCCGGTGATGCTTTAATTGGCTTTCCAGGTCGGTTTTGGCCAGCGCTTTTTCTGTTAGCGATTGTTTTTCATATGCAATCGGTTGTAATGCGAGCGTTTGTTTATGTTGTAATTCGGCGATCAATGCGGCGGTTTGCCGGTATTGTTGTTGCATGCGGTCAATTTGTCTATGAGTGGCTTGTTCCGATGCCCGCAATTGCTCGGATTTTGCTTTGAGTTCAAAAAGCTGCTGCTGGGCGGTATGGACGGCTTGCGCGATTTGTTGGGCTTCGGTTTGTAATTGTTGGTGGTGTGCCGCTAAATTTTGCCGTCGTTGCTCGAATTGGTTTAATGCTTGGTCTGCGTCCTCAAGGGCTAACCGATATGCGGCAATAGTTTCTGCATTGTCGCTTTGTTCCTCTAGCAGTTCTTCAAGTTCATGGGCGATTTGCACCATGCGGCGTTGTTGTTGGTGCAAATGGGCTTGTTGGGCGCCGAGCTTGGCGTTTTGGTTGGAAAGTTCGGTGCCGAGCTGGTGGTATAGCCGTTGTTGGTCTTGCAGTTGGCCTTCTGTTTGACTGATCCCGTCATCAATGGCTGCTAGGGTCATTTCCAAGTCATAACAAACGCCCTCGCATTCTTGTCGCCTTAGTTTGAGTTGGCGTAAATCTTTCTCCCGCTGCAACATACCCGTCTTACTGTCCTGTTGCTGGTGTATTTTTACCCATCCCGGCCCGAACCAACTGCCGTCGGGTGTGATGATGGATTCAAACGGCGCCAGCTGTTTGCTCAATTCATAGGCGCTTGATACGGTGTCAGTGCAGTATATGCCCGTTAACAATGAGGCTAAGGGCCAGGGTGCTCTGACTTTATCGGTTAATCTTTCTGCGTTGACGGGTGGCTTTGCGTCATCGGCGTCAGGCGGGAGTGAATCAAGGGCCAGTATCGCCAGCGATTCATGGTGTAGCCGAGACAAGTTTGTTATGAGCGCCTCAAGTTGGTTTACGCACACGGCATCCAGATAGGCGCCCAACACGATCTCGGTAGCGGTTTCCCAACCCGTTTGCACGTCAATGGCTTCGGCCAGGCGGGGGGCGTCGGTCAAATTGACGCAAGCCAACCAATCCAGCAAGTGCTGGTTGTCCTTCCCTAAAGCATGTTGTTGCAATAATTCCAAGGAGCTGATTTTGCCCTTGATGGGGGCCAGTTCAGCATGGTTTGCTTGCAGTTTTTGTTGCTGCTGTTTTTGTTCATGGCGAAGTTCGGAAAGATGCTGTTGCAATGAGTTCACGGCACTTTGGTGTTGCTCCCGTTGTGCGGCTAATTGGTTGACCGCTGCTTCCAAGCTGGCGAGTTGTCTTGGCAAATCGTCCAAGTCCAGGTTTTGCCGCTCTACGGTCAGCTTATCTAGGCGTGCTTGCAATGGCTGGTGAGATTTTACCGCCTGGTCGATTTTGACCCGTAACACTTCGGCGTGTTGCTTTTGTAGGCCGCTCTCGGTCTGGAATTGCTCCCACTGTTGCTGCCAGGCCTGCCGCCTCGGTTCCAGTTCATTCTGGCGGGTGTGTTGTTGATGGCAGCGTTGGTCGGCAAGCAAAATTTGTGGTTCGGTGTCCGAAAGGGTTTGCCTGATTTCTGCTAGGGTTTCAAAATCGGCGGCCAGTTCCTGTTGCCACTCCGCAGCGCGGGCTTGGGTGCGCTTGAGTTCAATGGTGGTTTGTTGGTGACTTTCTTGGTGATGCTTGATGGCTTGTTCAAGCCGGCTGACCTCGGCGGTTAGGGTATAAAAGTCGCCTTGGCAAGTATGGGCCTGCGCCTGTTGGTCTTTGTAAGCGGCTCTTAGGTCTTCTTGTTGTCGTTCCAGTTGCCGTAACTCTACAAAGAAACGGTTATGGCAGGCGGCCGCCTCGTGCAGAAGCGATTCTTGATGCTCGGCACTGTGTTGATAACCTTGCCAGCGCATCGCCAGTAACTCGAGTTGGGTTTGCCGTTCTTGCTTTTTTAACGCGGTATACTTTTCCGCCTTTTCCGCTTGTTTTTGTAAATGCTTGAGTTGCTTTTCGACCTCATCGCGCAGGTCGTTAAGCCGTTCGAGATTTTCCCGCGTGTGCCGCATCCGCATTTCGGTTTCTTGGCGGCGTTCCTTGTATTTTGAAATGCCGGCGGCTTCTTCGATATGGACCCGCAATTCTTCCGGCTTGGCTTCAACCATGCGGGATATGGTGCCTTGCTCGATGATGGCATAGCTTCTGGAACCTAAGCCGGTGCCCAGGAACAGGTCGGTGATGTCCTTGCGGCGGCAGCGCGAGCCATTAAGCATGAATAAAGACTGGCCGTCGCGGCTGACTTGGCGTTTGATGGCAATGGTGTCGTATTGTGCGTATTCGCCGCCGAGCTTGCGTTCGCTGTTGTTGAATATCAGCTCGACTGTGGCCGTGCCCACGGGTTTGCGGCCGGATGAACCATTGAAAATGACATCGGCCATATGGCCGCCGCGCAAATGTTTGGCCGAGCTTTCCCCCATCACCCATCGCACTGCGTCGATGATATTGGATTTTCCGCAACCATTAGGGCCAACGATGGCGGTCAAATTACCGTTAATAGGGATGGTGGTCGGGTCAACGAACGATTTAAAGCCGGCCAGTTTGATTTTTTCCAACTTCATAGTGGACTAGATGAAACCTAAGAAAAACAAAACAGGGCATTATCGGCGATTAACGGCTTGAATTGGAATTTTGTTAAGGGAACTCTGAATAATCCCTGCGCCGTTTAGGGTATGAGCGCAACCCAGTGGTTCTTAAGTTTCCAAAACCTGTCTCAACGCGGGCGGCGTACCCCCATAAGCCGTTGCTGCCAGTACCGGTTTTGCAAGTCGGAAATCAGGACATGGCCTGTGCGTTGGCTAGGTGCGTGGATGAATTGGCCTTTGTTGACATAAATACCCACATGCGAGAATGGCTTGCCGTTGATATTGAAAAAAACCAAGTCGCCCGAGGCCATGGCCTGCTTGGGGATGGAAGGAAGGGTTAAGGCCATGTCCTTAGCGGTTCGGGGCAGGTTGATGCCCTGCCGTTTATAAACATGCCAAACAAAACCGCTGCAATCGAACCCCTCGCTAGGGGATGCTTTGCCGTAGCGATAAGGCACCCCTCGTAGGCTTAAGGCATAGTTGACGGCTGCGGGCAGGGGGGGCGTGCTAAGCGGTCCCGGTTCCGGAGTGCTGGCACAGGCACTGAGTAGCACTATGGCAAGGCATAACAGTACGCGCAAAAATGCAAAGTTCATTAATGTACGCAAAAGCTTTCCGAGCGGCCCCGTTAGGACGGCAACCTGCATTTTTTGTAGCAACAAAACCTCCCGATGGTCAAATGAAGGGGCGCCCAGTTTTGACCGTTGATAAAGGACTTAGGGGGCGGCGCTCCTTCCCGCCGACACCCACATCGGCGGCCTGTGTGGACAGCTAAATTTGAAGCACGGCAGCTATAATCGCAGAATTTAACTAGGATCGCCCATCATGAAACCTGTCGACACCTTGATCCACGCCCGCTGGATTATACCCGTAGAGCCGGAAGCCATCACTTACCCGCAGCACAGCCTAGCCATCCGTGGGGGCCGGATCGTCGATTTGCTGCCTACCGCACAAGCGAAACTCGGCTATCGGGCGAGCGACGAAATCGATTTGCCCTACCACGCCTTAGCGCCCGGTTTCGTCAATTGCCATACCCATGCGGCGATGACGTTGCTACGCGGCGTTGCCGACGATCTGCCGCTGATGGATTGGTTGCAACAGCATATTTGGCCATTAGAGCGGCAATGGGTGGGTGAGGAATTCGTCCGTGACGGCGTGGATTTGGCGATTGCCGAAATGTTGCGTAGCGGGACGACCTGTTTCAACGACATGTATTTTTTCCCCAACGTCACCGCCGAACGGGCGGCGTTGCACGGCATCCGCGCCTCGGTGGGCTTGATCGTGGTCGATTTCCCGACCGTCTGGGCGCAGCACAGCGAAGCTTACCTGGAAAAAGGCATGGCCGTGTACGCGCAGCTGCAAGGGCAACCGTTGTTATCGGCAGCGTTCGCCCCACACGCCCCCTACACCGTCTCCGACCAGCCGCTGGCGAAAGCCAGCAAACTGGCCAGCGCAGCCGGCTTGCCGGTGCATATCCACGTCCACGAAACGGCATTTGAAGTCGAACAAGCCGTCAAATCAACCGGCAAACGGCCATTGCAGCGGCTGCGGGAACTGGGCTTGGTCAACCCGTCATTGATGGCGGTGCACATGACTCAACTGGATGCCGAGGACATCGCCCTGATGGCGGCGGCGGGCGCACATATCGTGCATTGCCCGGAATCCAACTTGAAATTGGCCAGCGGCTTTTGCCCGGTCGCGCACTGTTTGGCGGCCGGAATCAATGTGGCGCTTGGCACGGACGGCGCCGCCAGCAACAACGATTTGGACATGCTCGGCGAAATGCGCACGGCGGCTTTGTTGGCCAAGGCGGTCGCCCGCGACGCCAGCGCGGTGTCGGCGGCAACGGCCTTGCGGATGGCGACTCTGAATGGCGCGAAGGCTTTGGGTTTGGATAATGAGATCGGCTCTTTGCAAATAGGCAAGGCCGCCGATGTCATCGCCATTGACCTAGGCGGACTGGAGAGCCAGCCGCTGTACGATCCCGTATCGCAAATCGTATACGCGGCGAACCGCCAGCAAGTCACCGATGTCTGGGTGGCCGGGCGACGGTTATTGCAGAACCGGCAATTGGCCCGATTCAACCTCGACGGCTTGAATGAAAGAATCGGTATTTGGCAACAACGTTTGTCCGAATCGGAGCGGGGCAGGAGTTGAATAAGGTCGATTTTTTGCTTATCGGCCAGGGCTTAGCCGGCAGCTTGTTGGCCTATGAGCTGATCCGGCGCGGTTATCGGGTGATGGTGGTCGATAACGGCGGGGCCAATGCGTCAACTGTGGCGGCAGGATTGATTAATCCGGTCACCGGCATGCGTTTGGTCAAATCCACGGATGTCGATTTATTGTTGCCGGCCGCTAAACGGCTATACCAAGAATTGGCCGCGCAATTCGGACAAACGTTTTATCTGGAAAAACCGATGCTGCGTTTACTGCGTGATGAAACTGCGGTTAAACAGGCGGCAAAGCGTTTGCACACGGCGGGTTATCAGGCGTATTTGGCGGCTGTTCGGCCAAGTCTGGCAACACACCAGAATGCCCCTAGCGGTTGGCTGGAACAAAAACAAACCGGTTATTTGCTGACCAAACCGTTACTGGCTTGCTTGCGTGACTATTTCATCACCCAAAACAGCTATGACCAAACCGCTTTCGATTATCAAGAGCTGGATGTCACACTTAAGCCTCAGTGGCGCAGCCTAACCGCCCGACAAGTTGTTTTTTGCGAAGGCCATCACGCCCGCCATAACCCGTGGTTTTCATGGCTACCGTTCCAAGCCGTCAAAGGCGAAATCCTAAGCTTGCAACTCGCTACGGGAAGCTTGCCGCAACAGATACTGAATGACGGACATTGGCTGCTCCCGTTGTCTGAAACCCAGTTCCGCACCGGCGCGACTTTCGACCATCAGCGGCTGGATTGCCAACCGACCGCCGCCGCTAAAGCCGAATTGATGGACAGTCTCGCCCGTTTTTCGCCAAGCTCGACCAGCGCTACCGTCACCGCACAACTGGCGGGCATCCGGCCTTGCACCTGGGATAAGCAACCGTTTACCGGTTTTCACCCGCAGCATCCGCAACTCGCCCTATTTAACGGTTTCGGCGCCAAGGGCAGTTTGCAAATCCCGCTTTACAGCCAACGCTTTGCCGATTGTTTGGCGGGGCTGGTGCCGCCACCGTCCGACATCAGCCGCCATTATGCCGCACATTTCCCTGGTTGATGCTGCCCGGCGAAAGCGGCGGAATGATCACGGTGATGGCTTATCCCGACCCTTGCGAGGGTGCTAAGGAAACTTCGCTAGTGGCGGATTGGCGCCATCAATGGGATTAGGACTTTCGCTATACCCCAGAATAAGCCCTAATCCTAGGGTTATCCAGTTCAGCTTTTAGGTAGCCGTAAAACAAATTTTTCCGTGTTGGTAAAGGGTGGTTTTGAATGCCTTGGCCTTCACTTTTAAGGAAATCCAAACCTCGCGTGCCGTGATCCGGTTGCGTTTCAGGAAGTTGCTCACCACGTCATGGCTGACATTTTCCAAGTGTTCGGACAAGTTGTGGCAGGCGGTGTGATCGGCGTGCTGATCAGGTATTCTATGTATCTTTGTTTAGTTATCATGCCGCATAACATAAACTGCTTTTTTCAGGGCGGCGAAAGTGCTAAGAAAAATACGCAACCGAAGCACTCAGCAGCTTGTAAATACGCATGGCAAAGATAGCTTCCTGACCTAAAAACCTTTCCCATAACCATTCATCGCACACAAACGGCCGAAATCGACTAAATATGGAAAACACCCCCCCCAATAATGCCAAAAAACTGATTGTTAACAGGCTAAAGTCCTGTTATGCCAGGCCTGTCCGTTGTATCCAGAGCGATGAAACCGGCTCATATCCGATCAACACTAAACTTTTAGGGGGGCTTTATGACGACTTAGATTCGCCCCATCAGGCTTCGCAGTTACAGCGGTATTGGGGGAGGCTTGTGCCAGTACAAGCCCATGAGCTTGGCTTTGTACCCAACCGGTCTGTCGCCACGTTGATCCCGGAAC
>DBNZ01000176.1:0-140 GCA_002299495.1 Methylococcaceae bacterium UBA659 | reverse complement strand
AACGTCTATTTTTTTAAAACAGAGGCCACTCAACCCAATAATGTCAATGAGCTGTCTGCTTGGCAAAAAGATTTTCTGAGCGGCCTTGTCGAGGACATCAATCGCATTCAGATTATCCATGCAGACACCGTGTTTGAAAC
>DBNZ01000175.1 GCA_002299495.1 Methylococcaceae bacterium UBA659 | reverse complement strand
ATTTCCAGAGCTAGGTTGCGTTTTTCGTATTGCGCGGTGCCGGTCGGGAAGGTGCCGTCCACCGGCATCGCGCTGACCGGCAGCAAATCGCCGCGTCCGGCGATGATTTGGGCGGTGACTTTTTGCACGAACTCGGGGGCGGTGGTAAATCGAGATTGTTCAAAATAGCCCCCTTCTCCCCTAGGGAGAAGGTCGGGATGAGGGATGTTTAAAATTCCCCTCACCCAACCCTCTCCCTCTGGAGAGGGCTTGTTGTAGTTGACTTCATGCAGGTTGGCCAAAGTATCGTCGATTGCTTTGAAGTTCAATTCAACGATGCGGCGGCCTTTTTTGCCGTAGGTTTTTTCCACGGCCTGTTTGATGGCGGTCATGGCTTCGGTCTGTGGCAACACGCCGGAGATGGCGAAAAAGCAGGTCTGCATGATGGTGTTGATGCGTTTGCCCATGCCGCATTGCGCGGCCACTTGATAGCCGTCGATGACGTAGAGGCGGATGTTTTTATCGCGGATGTGTTGCTGCATCCCTGTCGGCAAGGATGCCCAAACCGCGTCAACCGGCGTGGCGGTGTTCAGCAGGAACACGGCGTTGTCGGCGGCGTTGGCGAGCATGTCATAACGTTCCAAAAACACGCTTTGATGGCAGCCGATGAAATTGGCCTCGTTTGGGCCGATCAAGTAAGTCGAATGGATGGGTTTCGGGCCGAAGCGCAAATGCGACACCGTGACTGCGCCGGATTTTTTCGAGTCATAGACAAAATAGCCTTGGGCGTACAAATCGGAGGCTTCACCGATGATTTTGATGGCGTTTTTGTTGGCACTTACGGTGCCGTCGCTGCCCAGGCCATAACACATCGCCTGCACCCTGCCGTCATGGGCATCGGTGCGGAATGCGCTATCCCATGCCAAACTGCTATGGGTCACATCATCGTTGATGCCGATGGTGAAGCCGTTTTTGGGCCGGTCTTTGGCCAATTCGTCAAAAATGGCCTTGACCATGGCCGGCGTGAATTCTTTCGAGGACAGGCCGTACCGACCGCCGACGATTTTCGGTAGGTCGGCAAATTTACCTTGTCCCGTTAGATAATCTTGGACGATGGCGGCCAGTACATCTTTATACAAAGGTTCGCCATCCGCCCCTGGTTCTTTGGTGCGGTCGAGCACGGCGATTTTTTGGCAAGAGGCGGGTACCGCCGCTAGCAGATGTGCCGCAGAAAAAGGCCGGAACAGGCGCACTTTTAACACACCTACCGCAGCCCCTTGCCGGTTTAGGTAAGCGACGGTCTCTGCAACGGTTTCCGCGCCCGAACCCATCAGGATGATGACTCGTTCAGCTTGTTCCGAACCGAAATACTCGAATAACCGGTAGTGCCGTCCGGTCAGTTCGGAAAACTGGCGCATGGCTTGTGCGACTTTTTCGGGCATGGCTTGGTACAGCGGATTGACCGCTTCGCGGCCTTGGAAATAGACATCCGGGTTTTGCGCCGTGCCGCGCAATACCGGACGGTCGGGCGATAAGGCGCGGTGTTTGTGGGCCGCAATAGCCGTTAGGTCAATCATGCGGGCTATGACGGTATCATCGATGGCGGCGATTTTGGCGACTTCGTGCGAAGTGCGGAAGCCATCGAAAAAGTGCATCACCGGAATGCGGCCGGTCAAGGTGGTAGCTTGGGCGATCAGGGCAAAATCCAGCACTTCTTGCGGCGAATTGGAGCAGAGCATAGCGAAACCGGTCATGCGCGCCGCCATCACGTCGCTGTGGTCGCCGAAAATCGACAAGGCTTGGCAGGCCAGCGAACGGGCGGCAATATGGAACACGGTCGGGGTCAGTTCGCCGGCCATTTTGTACATGTTCGGCAGCATTAGCATCAGGCCTTGCGAGGCGGTGAAGGTGGTGGCCAACGCCCCGGCCTGCAATGCGCCGTGTAGCGCCCCGGCGGCACCGGCTTCGCTTTGCATTTCGATGACTTCGGGTACGCTACCCCATAGGTTTGGCTGTCCACATGATGACCATTCGTCCGCCCATTCGCCCATAGGCGAGGCTGGGGTGATCGGGTAAATGGCGATGACTTCGTTCAGTTTATGGGCGATTGTGGCGGCGGCTTGGTTGCCGTCGATGGTGAGCGTGGCTTGATTCTGCATGAGGCTACCTTGTGTTGATGGGAGATGGCTTGTGCAATGGGAGGTGACTTTAGGATAGACCTTGTGTGCGCCCATCTCAATGGGCAAAGGCTTAAAGTGTGTAAGGATAAAAAGGGCTTATTCGTTGACAACTGGATCAATGCGGAAAAAACCGTCATGTTCAGACAAGGCATCTACCAGCCACGGTAAGGTCTGTTGCATGGTGGCCGTTAATGTCCAAGGCGGGTTGATGACGATCATGCCGCATGCGGTCATACCCGGTTTGGCGCGGTCTGCACACAGGGCTAACTCGAACAGTTGGATATTTTTGATGCCGCTGGCGCGTAATTGCTGTTCCAGTTTTTGGTTGCGTTGCCGCTCTATCACGGGATACCACAGCGCGTAAGTGCCGGTGGCAAATCGCCGGTGCATACTGGTTAAGGCGCCGACAACTTTTTGGTAATCCGTTTTCATTTCATAGGATGGGTCTATCAGCACTAGGCCGCGCCGTTCTATGGGGGGTAGCAGGGGGATGGATTGGCTGAGACCGTCTTCGCGGTAGATGCCGATGCGCGGGTCTTTGGAGAGTTTTTTCTGTAGCGATTCCAGTTCGGTTGGATGCAATTCAAATAAGGCCAGGCGGTCTTGTCGGCGCATCGCGTGCTTAATGATTAACGGCGAACCTGGGTAATACTGAAGCGGGTCGCTGCCGTTAATGGCCTTGATCGTTGCCAAATAATGGGCGACGGCGGCAGGTGAATCGTGCCGTTGCCATAACCGTCCGACACCGTTTTCAAATTCCCGGTTTTGTTGGGCGTAACCGCTGTTAAGGGCATAGCCGCCGGCCCCGGCATGGGTGTCGATAAAACAAATGCCCTTATCTTTTAGAGCCAGATAATCCAAAATTTGGATCAAGACAAGGTGTTTTAAGACATCGGCAAAATTGCCGGCATGAAAAGCGTGGCGGTAGCTAAGCATGATGATGGGGGGGGTGGCTAAAAGCCCAGCATAGCATAGGGCGGGGTGATTTTTAGGCACAAAAAAAGGGAGCCGAAGCCCCCCTTATAATGAGCGCACCTCAAACTTGTCCGGCAGGCCTGCCTTTTTGGAGGGTGGGTGGCAAGGCCGGTTTTGGCTCCGATTTGTCCTGCTTGCTAAAATTAGGTCTGTTGAGCGTACCGCCGTCATCTTTGGGCGCGGGCGGCTCCCTGCGATGGAGCAATGCGTCGATTTGATCTTTGTCTATGGTTTCCCATTTCATCAAGGCATCGGCCATCTTGTGCAAGATATCGATATTTTCTTGTAGGATGGTTTCGGCGCGCTGATAATTCCGGTCTATGACCACGCGAATTTCTTTGTCGATTTGTTCGGCTACGGCGCCAGACACTTTGCTGCCTTGAGAACCTGGGTAACCCATAAAGGGGTGTCCGTTTTCCTCGCCGTAGACCAAGGGCCCTAACGTGTCGGAAAAGCCCCAGCGGGTGACCATGTTGCGTGCTAATTCGGTAGCCCGCTCGATGTCGTTGGAAGCGCCCGTGGTGACCCGGTCGCCGCCATAAATCATCAGCTCTGCAATCCTGCCGCCAAACAAGCTGGCAATTTGGCTTTCTAGTTTGCGCTTGCTGGCGCTGTACTGGTCTTGCTCCGGCAAGAACATGGTGATGCCCAGCGCACGTCCTCTTGGCATGATGCTGACTTTATAAACAGGGTCGTGGTCGAGTGACATTTGGCCAACGATGCAATGGCCTGCTTCGTGATAGGCGGTCAGCAATTTGTCATCTTCGCTCATGACCAGGGTGTGTTTTTCAGCGCCCATCAATATCTTGTCCTTGGCTTTTTCCAAATCGCTCATGGACACTTCTGTTTTGTTGGCGCGGGCGGCGAATAATGCCGCCTCATTGACTATGTTCGCCAGTTCAGCCCCGGAAAAGCCAGGCGTGCCCCGGGCTATGTATTTCAGTTCCACGTCTGCGGCCACGGGTACTTTTTTGATATGGACATTGAGTATTTGCTCCCTACCACGGACATCGGGTAAGCCGACGTTGACTTGGCGGTCAAAGCGACCAGGGCGCAACAAGGCTTTGTCCAACACATCGGCGCGGTTGGTGGCGGCAATCACAATGACGCCTTCATTGCCGTTAAAGCCATCCATTTCTACCAAAAGCTGGTTCAAAGTCTGCTCGCGTTCATCGTTACCCAGATTAGGGCCGCCGCGTTGACGACCAACGGCATCTATTTCGTCGATGAAGATGATGCAAGGCGCATGTTCCTTGGCTTGTGCGAACATGTCGCGGACACGGGATGCGCCCACGCCGACAAACATTTCGACAAAATCAGAGCCGGAGATGGTGAAGAATTTGACGCCAGCTTCCCCGGCGATGGCGCGTGCCAATAGGGTTTTGCCGGTGCCAGGGGGGCCCACCATTAAAATGCCGCGTGGAATTTTACCGCCCAAGCGTTGGAATTTTTGCGGGTCGGACAGGAAATCCACCAATTCGGATACTTCTTCTTTGGCTTCTTCACAACCTGCCACGTCGGAGAAGGTAACGCTACGTTTGTCTTCTTCCAGCATTTTTGCCTTGCTTTTGCCGAAAGCATTGCCGCCCATACCGCCGTTGGCCTGCATCCGGCGCATGTAAATGATCCAAACCACAATCAGCAGTAGCATCGGGAACCAGGAGATGAATATTTGCATGAACAGAGACTGTTGCACCGGCGGAACGGTGCGGATTTTGATATCGGATCGTAATAAGTCGTCAATCAGGTGCGGGTCGCCTGGGTTAAAGGTTTCGTAATCCTGGCCTGATTTGGTGTGGATTTTGATGAGCTGGCCGGTAATTTCTACCCGTTCCACCAAGCCGTTTTTTACCTTGTGGATAAAATCGGAGTAAGCAAGCGAATCTTGCATAGGGATCTGCGTATTCACCCGCTGGTAAATCATGAATGCGGCGGTTAGGACAACGACCCACAGTAACGCGGATATAATGTATTTTTTCATGTTCCTCTCCTGATCTGGCTAGATCATTTTTCAACAAATGGGTGGTGAGTAAGGGCTTTCTCGTAAAGTCGGATACATCCACGTCTAGGGTTTAATTGTGTATCAATTTACTGGGTTTTAAGCCCGGCATGATATAACCGTCGCAAGGTAAAGCAACTGTTTTAACCTTGCAGGGACTCTGTTACAAAAAACATAATAAATCATCCCCAAAATGGGTTTTAATTTTATTGAGCGCCGCCACCTGTATTTGCCGTATGCGTTCGCGGGTCAGGTTTAACTCCGAACCAATTTCTTGTAATGTCATCTCACGTTCGCCATGCAGTCCGAAGTGGTTGCAAACCACTTTAATTTCCCTTGGCGTTAATGTGGAAATAGCGGTTTTCAGTAATTGTTCCAAATCGTTTTCAGCCATGCCTTCCATGGGATGGTTAAAAATTTTCTGTTCCAGATAATCAATCGGCGAAAACGCGCTTTCCTCATCAGACGTGTTTTCAAGTGAAACCGGAGACTGTGAAATGGATAATAGGGTATTCACCTCATCAATGGACAAGCCCGTAGCTTCCGCTAATTGGTAAGCGTTTGGGTCAACGCCTGTTTTGTTGGTCAATTCCTCTTTGGCACGATAGACTTTGTTAATGGTTGCCACTTGTCCGCAAGGTATTCTAACCACCCGTTCACACCGCGAAAGCGACCGCGATATGGCTTGCCTGATCCAATAGCCAGCATAAGTGGAAAACTGGAATCCTAACTCATGGTCAAACCGGTCAATGGCTTTTAAAAGCCCTGTTTGCCCTTCTTGCACCAAATCCTCAAAATCTAAAAAGCAGGCTTTATATTGGTTGGCTATGAACAGTACCAGCTTATTATTGGCTTGTGCCAGTTTTTGCCTTGAACTCAACCAAGCCTGTTCTGCTTCAACTATTTTTGGGAATAGCTCTGCCATTGTTTTGGCAGGCAAAAATAAGGTTTGGATGTCGCCGCCAGCACCGCCAATGTCATCAAAAAAACGCTTTATTTCTTTTCTGT
This sequence comes from Methylococcaceae bacterium UBA659, assembly GCA_002299495.1. Classification (GTDB taxonomy): domain Bacteria; phylum Pseudomonadota; class Gammaproteobacteria; order Methylococcales; family Methylomonadaceae; genus Methylovulum. Next base: position 874 of record DBNZ01000175.1, on the reverse strand, counting down.
TCAAGCGGTTATGGCGATCTAAACCTTCCAGTCTTTTGCACACATAATCTTTATGGCCGGGTCTTTTAGGTTGGTACGAAAGCCCCCTTAATTTGAACGTGTAGGCCATTAAATCTATCAGCTGGGTTATTTCGTCAAAGCCGAATGGAAAGTTTTGCAAAGCAGGCGTCAATTTCAGCCTCGCAGCAGTTGAAATACCCGTGTTACCCAAATTATCAATCAACGTCAGGTAGTGCGCTTTTAAGTGGTTCAAGCAAATGGCCAAGTCGGACTTAAGCCCAGAGGTGATTTCTTCGTCCTGGTGATCAACGCTGCCTTGTTGTTGGTATTTTCGTAGCAGCCAAGCCGCCGTGGCTGGAAACTCTGATAATAAAAGGATTAGAGATTGTCTCTGTTGTTTAAGGGCGCGTGAAATTTCAGTATTGGTGTCGTCCGCCTGTTTGTTGGGCGCATCTTTAGCATCGGTTAATGGATTGACCCCGCCATGTACGGTGATTTTTTCTTTTTTTACGGCGTGTTCGATTAAATAAGCCATAGCACTACATCCTCTCAATGATGGTGTGGTTATACCTTAATGAATTTTCATACCCAAGCAAGAAAGCAGACAGATGATGGCTTAATAAGTTTTACGCCATATCCATGAGCTTATTTGCCATGATTATGTTTATTTACTGTTTCTTGAGACTGTAACAATACAATGACTTCGTGTCAATAATAAAATTAAACAAAACTTGTACAAGCATTATACATTTCTTGTGTTTTTAGGGGTTTGTTAAGGAATTTATTTTCCTGATGCCTGCATCAAGAAAATCACAAATCAGGGGCCATAACCCCGGCTAGACGTTTGTTTGGTCCCTAAATGGTGCAAAACAAG
>DBNZ01000101.1:18371-22545 GCA_002299495.1 Methylococcaceae bacterium UBA659 | reverse complement strand
TAGGCCCGGGTGCGGTAATTTTGGCTCCGACCCGGGAATTGGCCATCCAAATCCACAAGGACGCCCTGACGTTAGGCCGTCACTTAGGCTTTAAAATCGCGTTGGTCTACGGGGGCACCGATTACCAGAAACAACTCGCCAAGGTTAAGGCCAACCCTGACATTATCATCGGCACACCAGGCCGCATCATAGATTTTTACAGGCAAAATGCATTTACTCTGAACCAGGTGCGGGTGATGGTCTTGGATGAGGCCGACCGTATGTTCGATTTGGGTTTTATAAAAGACATCCGTTATTTACTGAGACGAATGCCGACCCCTGGGCAACGTTTGAACATGTTGTTCTCGGCAACCCTGTCGTATAAGGTCACGGAATTGGCTTATGAGCATATGAACAATCCGGTGTTGATTCGGATTGAAAGCGAGGAGGTGACATCTAAGGCCATAGCGCAATGGGCCTATTGCCCGGCAAATGAGCAAAAATTGCCTTTGCTGGTGGGTTTGTTAGAAAAAGTACAACCGCAACGCAGTATTGTGTTTGTCAATACCAAGCGTTCTGCCGAAATGTTGGACGATACTTTGCAAGCGAATGGCTATAAAACAGCGGCGTTGAGCGGCGATGTGCCGCAGGATAAGCGGCAGCGGCTGTTAGGTGATTTTCAGGACAACCGCATTAACTTATTGATTGCCACCGATGTGGCCGCCCGGGGTTTGCATATCGATGGGGTTTCCCATGTATTCAATTACGACCTGCCTCAAGAGGCCGAAGATTATGTCCATCGCATAGGGCGTACCGCCCGGTTTGGCAGTACGGGGGTAGCGATTAGTTTTATTTGTGAGGAATATGCTTATTCGATGCCGGATATTGAAGAGTATATTGACCAAAAAGTGCCTATCCAGGCGATTACCCCGGACTTGTTGGCGGCAGTCAGGCAGTCAGCACCGCGCCCGGAAAAACCGCGTGCCAAAAAACCCCCAAAAGGCCACCCCAACCGCTATACGCCTAAAGGCCCGGCATCAACTCCCGAAAATCCTCAATAGCCCGAAAGTCGCTGTTGTTTTAATTGTCCCCAAAACTCAGGATGTTCCTTAGGTAGCCCTAGATCAGGGGAGCTAATGATCTCATCAAAAAATTCATGCAGGCAGGTCGGCTCCATTTTTAACCCCAAACCGCCGCGATGGGCATTGGTGACCAACCAAACCTGTTGCGGCGATTGGCCCAGTTTTTCCAAAAATTCGACCACATGCGGCAGCACCGTAATCAACCCGGATATTTCCGCCTTCAGTCCCATAATGTCCAATTCCAGGGCTTTGCTCCAATAATCCGAGCAATACCATTCCAGATGGCCTTCCATGCTTTTGAATTGCGGTTGCAGTTGTTGTTTGGCCTCCAAGCAGGCTGACGCCTTGTTTTTCGGAAAATTTTAGCGGCTCACATTCTTTCCAAAAAGGGTTGTCGAAATTTAAGTCTAACAAGGTGCCATCCATATCCAGCAACACAGTGTCAATATTGTTCCAATCAATCGTGGGGGTGGGGTATAGTTACAAGAAACCCACAAAACATAGCACAATGGCAGAAAAACCCACCATTTTAAGCAAGACGACAGTTGCAACTAGCCAGCTCTTTCGCATTGAATCGCTGGATATACAATTTAGCAACGGTGAGCGCCGTGTTTACGAACGCTTGGCCAGGGGACACGGTGGGGCGGTGTTGGTGGTGCCAATGTTGGATGCGGAAACGGTGCTGCTGGTGAGGGAATACTCCGCCGGTGTGCACCGGTATGAAGTGGGTTTGCCTAAGGGTAAGGTCGATGCCGGTGAAAGCCTGCTTGACGCGGCCAACCGGGAGCTGAAAGAAGAAGTCGGTTTTGGCGCCAACAGGTTGATACATTTGAGTTCTTTCTCTATTGCCCCGGCCTATTTGGAACATATGACTGAGATTATCCTGGCCGAGGACTTGTATGCCGAAAAGCTGCCCGGCGATGAGCCCGAAGAATTGGAAGTGATCGCTTGGAACATCAACCGGATAAACGGTTTGTTGTCTAGCGGCGAATGCACCGAAGCCCGCTCGATTGCGGCGTTGTTCGTGGCTAGGGAACACCTTTTGAAAAGAACCCGATAAAAATCCCTAAAATACTGCCAACGCTTCCAGGCATTGCTGATAATGCCGTAAGCCATTGGCGGGCTCTAAAGCCAAACCAGGCAAACGCAGGCCATAGCGCAAACCGGCTTGTTCCGCGCTGAGCACCCAGCGGCATAGTTGGCTAAGCCGATCCTCGACGTCGTAACCTTGGGTTTGAGCCAAATCCAGCCATAATTCGTCGGCGTTTTCACCGCTGTATTGTTTGCTGAACACGCCTTGCCGTTTCGCCACAGCCTTCCAATAGATATGCTTAATGGCATCTCCCGCTCGGTACTCCTTCACGCCATAAAACTCGTCAAAGCCTTTTCGATCCCCGCCTTGAGCGCCATTTAGCGCCGTGTTGTCGGGAAAAGGGCGGTCTTGGCTTGCAGGCTTAGGATAGACCAGCACTGTAAAATCAAAACGTAATGGTGACCAGGCCCGGAACAAGCCTAGCGGATAAGTGCTGGCGACAGTGATTTTACCCGCCCTATGCCAACCGCGCTGGTTGGTTTTGGTGTATAGCTGGACAGTGTTTTTGCTTTGCCCGGGCAAGTCAATGGATAGGGATTTTTCCAAATAAAATTCGATGGCGTGGCGCACACTGTTGCCGGGATTGCTGACATGCAAGGTAAAACTGGTCTCTTCGCCGGCGAACACCGGTTTCCCCTGGCCTTTTTGTAGGACTAAGCCGGCCAAGGATTTGAAACTATGCAGGATGGTGACGACAAACACGCTGGTCAATAAAAAAGCCAGCAAGTAGACCAAATTGTTGCCATAGACAAAGGCGATCAATAGCAGTAACAGGATTAAGATGCCAAAACCGATGCCCCGCTGGTTGGGTAGAATGAAAATACGCTGGTGGGTCAATGTGATGGGCGCATCAGACACCGCTTCACCGGCAAAAAAACGGTGTTGTTTGAGTTTTGTGATTAAGCCGGGCAGTTTCAATGGATGGCCACCTTTTCCAGTATTGGCGCGACGATGGCGGTCGAATCCGGATTGCTGGCGCGCAAACGATGCCCTGCTACCGCCGCTAACACGGCCTGCAAGTCTTCCGGCACTACGGCGTCACGCCGGTCCATAAAAGCCCAGGATTTGGCCGCCCTTAACAAAGCCAATCCACCCCTAGGCGATAAGCCATAACTGAATTCGGATGCTTCCCGGGTGAAAGCGATCAAGGCTTGGCAATAATCCAGCAAAGCGGGGGAAGTATGGACATTGGTCACCGCTTTTTGCATGGTTTCAAGCTCGGAAGCTGATATGCAGCTGGGTTGGTGGGCGATTAGGTCATGCCGGTTTTGGCCGGTTAGCAGCAAGCGTTCGGCGGCGTGGTCAGGATAACCGAGTTGGATGCGCATCAAGAACCGGTCGAGTTGCGATTCGGGCAACGGGAAAGTGCCCGCTTGGAACGAGGGGTTTTGGGTGGCGATGACAAAAAACGGCTCCGGCAACGCATAGGTCTTGCCTTCTACGCTGACTTGCTGTTCTTCCATCGCTTCCAACAAAGCGCTTTGGGTTTTTGGCGTGGCGCGGTTGATCTCATCCGCTAAGATCATTTGGTTAAAAATCGGGCCTTTATGGAAAGTAAAGCGATGGTTTTCGACTTCAAAAATGGATGCGCCCAAAATATCGGCGGGTAATAAGTCGCTGGTAAATTGTATCCGTTGGTATTGCAAGCCTAGGAGTTTTGCCAAGGTATAGGCTAAGGTGGTTTTGCCTACGCCGGGCAGGTCTTCGATCAGCAAATGCCCGCGCGCCAACAGGCAACAGGCTGCCAGCCGGATTTGTTGCGGTTTGCCTAAGATAATTTGGTTGGCCGCGTCCAGCAATTGTTTGAGTGAATGGTGCATAGTGGGTTAGTAAGAGGAAAATTAACTGATAACGGCCCGAGCATTCAATGCTGGGTGGTTTTTAAAAGTATAGCTGATGTTACGCAGACAAAGGTTTCCGCTTATATAATTTTGCAAAGCTTGATTTTTAAAAACTCATTTCGACTGCGGTGTTACCCTGAGAGTTTATTACCAACCATGGCAACGCTGATTAAGGGCGG
>DBNZ01000101.1:0-18031 GCA_002299495.1 Methylococcaceae bacterium UBA659 | reverse complement strand
TATCATGATCCAGACTAAACAACAACCTAATTGATTTAATTCTTAATCCGTACCTATAATGTTTTTTCTAGCCATAGCCGACAAATGGCAAAAAGCGGGATGTATGATTGGCCGCCCCATGCTGGGTGGGCAGTTTGCAGCCCGTTTCCCATTTAAGGCCGGCAAACAACAAACCAAAAGGAAATCAATGACGTTGTTAGTAAATGAGGTCAGTTATGACTAAAGCCAGTGCCAAATCGAATACCAAAAACCCGGCTGAACCCGATCATGATGATGATATTTTCGATGCGGGTGAGATTGTTCCCCTGACCGAAAGCTTGGAAAATGAAACTATCAAACGAGATGCCCGCCGTAAAATTGAAATTTACTGGGAAAAGAAACGCTTGAGGGAACAATTTGAGGATTTTGATGAATCTGAATTTGGGTTTTGATAGTGGGCTATCATGTTTTTAGTGAGTTTATTTAAGCAATCTAACCATCCATTTCTGGTAGTGGGTGAGTTTTAAACCACGCTGTGCAATGCGGTATCCCTGTCAACTAGATTCCGGCACAAACCTGTCTGGAACAGATGTGCATTAACCCGCAGGGCATCGGGCAGGATAGCCTGAGGTGAATCCCCTCCGGAATGACGATGCCCGCCGCATTATTTAATTTTTTGCCACCAGCCCATTCCTAAACATCCTAGTAAAGCAATTTTCACGGTTTCAGCTCTTATCTCTTGGCGGCCACCAGAAAATTGCTTTTTAACCACCTTTGCTTCGCCGTCTTTCAGCCGCCAAGCAATAAACACCGTGCCTACCGGATGTTCACTGCCGTCGCCCTCTGGCCCTGCAATCCCGGTGACGGCTACGGCAAAATCCGCATCGCTGTGCTGTAAGGCACCCGCCGCCATCTCCTGTGCGGTGTGTGCACTGACAGCGCCAAATTGGGCTAACGTTTGTGCGTTAACCCCCAGCATTTCTTGCTTCGCTTTATTGCCGTAACTGATAAAACCGCGGTCGAACCAAGCGGAACTGCCCGGAACATCGGTGATGGTCTTAGCTATCAACCCCCCCGTGCACGATTCGGCGGTGGCCAATCGTTGGCCTTTTGCCAACATGCGCTGGCCTAATTTTTCGGCCAAGCCGTATAACGTTTCCGTACTCAATTTATCCCCCCAGGTAGTTTCAGCCGGTTTTGGTAAAAATGGTAAACTCCCCCATTTTTTTGGGAAGCCGACTTGACTTCAATGCAGCAACATAAATTGCCGGTAGACGCCTTAAAGTATAAGGCTGATCTTTCCGACTATGAATTTAAAGACTTAGAAATTGTGCCACGCACGATATTAGGACAACTAAGAGCCCGGTCAGCCCTGGAATTTGGGGTTTCAATGCCCAATTTTGGCTACAACATTTTTGTCATGGGTGAACCGGGGTTGGGCCGTTTATCGATGATATCGAATTACTTGGATGGGTTGGCAAAAATATTGCCTTCGCCGCCTTCTTATGCCTATGTGGATAATTTTGCCAATCCCCGCGAACCCATGGCCATTGCCTTGCCGACAGGACAAGGCCGCGATTTCGGTAAGGCCATAGATCAATTATTAGAAAATCTTTTGGCCATGTTTCCGGCCGTTTTTGAAAGCCCGATGTACCAGCAAAAAAAGAACGCCATAGAGCGACAGTTTAACCAAGCGTATAACAACGCGCTGGATTTGGTCGACAACCGGGCGCAAAGCCTGAACGTCGCGTTGTTTCGAGAAAATGAAAACATCACTTTTGCCCCCATCCATAATAACAAAGTGGTGACCGATGAGGAATTTGCCGGATTAGCCCAAACTGAGCGGGAAATATTCCACCAGCATGTGGAACGGCTGGAGGAGTTCCTAGGGGAATTGTTGTTGGAATTGCCGCAATGGCGCAGGGCTACGGCTGAAAAGATCCGGCACTTAGATAACGACACCATTAACCAAGCTATCGAACCTTTATTTACGGAACTGAACCTGCATTATCAAGCCGTTGATGATGCAGTCACTTACCTGGAATCCATTCAACGCCATCTCATCGGCGTCATCAGCGATGATTTAATGCCAGGCGAAAACCAGAGTTTAAGCAACAAGAAAACACTGTTAGCTGAACACTATGCGCCCAATATTTTGGTCGATAACCATCCAGAAAACGGGGCGCCGGTTATTTATGAGGCGCATCCGACTTATCAAAACCTGTTTGGACGGATCGAATACATCAATGACCAAGGCGCCTTGGTGACCAATTACCGCCGGATTTGCGCCGGTTCCTTGCATAAGGCCAATGGCGGATACCTGATCCTAGACGCCGAAAAATTACTCAGCTATCCCTTTGTTTGGGAAGGGTTAAAACGCGCCTTAAAAGCGGGTTTTATTGAAATTGAAGCGCCGTATTCGGAATTTGGCATCAACACCGTCACCCTTAAGCCGGAAGTAATCCCCTTGAACGTCAAGGTGATTTTGGTGGGGTCGCCGGAAATTTATTATTTGCTGGAGGAGCTGGATAGCGAGTTCAACGAAATGTTTAAGATTTTGGCCGATTTCGATGATTTTATTACCCGCAACGCAGCGAACACACGGCAATTTGTGCAATTGATGAGGGCGCAGGCCAATAACTTGGGTGCTAAGCCTCTGACCCGTGCGGCCTTGGAGGTTCTGGTTGAATACAGTTGTCGGTTGGCGGAAAACCAAAACCAATTTTCTGGCCGTATCAATGATGTGTTGGAACTGGTCGGTGAGGCCCATTTATTTTGCCAACAACAAGGCGACGGTCAAATCGACCGCCCCCATATCAATCAGGCGTTATCTGCTAGGGAATACCGCAACGGGCGTTTGCCGCAAAACCTTCTCGACGATATGTTGGATGGCACCATTTTGATTGATACCGAGGGAGAGGCGGTGGGCAAAATCAACGGCCTGACCATTATGGAGGTCGGTGGTAGCAGTTTTGGCGCCCCGGCGCGGATCACCACTACGGTGTCGCCCGGGTCTCGGGGCATCATCGACATTGAGCGGGAGGCCGAGTTGGGGCAATCCATCCATTCTAAAGGGGTAATGATTCTAACCGGCTATCTCGGCCATTTTTACGCCCGGCAATTCCCCTTAGCCATATCCGCCAGCATCGCCATTGAGCAATCTTATAGCTTGATTGACGGGGATAGCGCTTCGTTGGCTGAGCTATGTTGCCTGATTTCGGCCTTGACCAACACGGCGATCAAACAATCCTTAGCGGTCACGGGTTCGATCAACCAATACGGTGAAGTGCAAGCGATTGGCGGGGTCAATGAAAAAATCGAGGGTTTTTTTAAATTATGCCAAGCCAGGGGATTGAATGGGGGGCAGGGCGTCATTATCCCGGCCGCCAACAAACGTCACCTGATGTTAAAGCAAGAAGTGGTCGATGCGGTCGAGGGCGGTATGTTTGCCGTTTATGCGGTCACCAAGGTTAATCAGGCTTTGGAGTTGTTGACCGGAGAAACCGCCGGCGAGTTGAACGAAAAAGACTCGTACCCGGAAGGCAGCATCAACGCTAAGGCCATCGCCCGGCTCAAGGAAATATCCGATATGACTGCTGACGAAGATAAAGAGTAAGCTTTTATCGATGGCTTGATTTAGAAACTATCGGCAGTGGTTAAAAGGTGACGGTAGGGGGCGGCGCCCCTACGATTTTTAGCCCATCCGCTCATGCGCCAAACTCAAGAACTGCATGAAAGCATCGAACACCCGGCTCGCTGCCGGGCCCAGTCGGGGCGTTTTTCTGCATATTGTTCACGGCCGGGTTGTTCCTGGTAAGGGCGTCGCAGGACCTCCAACAATTCGTTGACCCTACTGAAATCGCCTTTCTCGGCTAGGTCTATGGCCAATTGCGCCAGGTAATTGCGTAGCACATATTTGGGGTTGGCGGCGTCCATTTGCTGGCGGCGTTGGGCGTTTGGCCTGCCGTCCTGCCGAATCCTGAACCGATACCGGTGTAGCCAAGCCGTTAGGTTCGCTAGGTAGTCTGCGGTCAATTGCTCGGGGCGGTAAAAGCCCGGTTGCAAGGGCTGCATCAGGGTGGCATCGGGGCAGTCCGTATCGGCGGAAACCAGGGCCAAGTTGCGGAAAAACCAAGTCATGTCGGTTTCTACGGTTTGCAACAGCGTCAACAATTGTGTGCACAAGTCGTTGTCGGTCTCGGGTTTGAATGCCGCCAGCCCCAGTTTGTTCGCCATCATGGCTTGCCAGCCTGATTCAAAGCTTTCCTGGTAGACAGCGATGGCTTGTTGCAAAGGCTGTAGTTGGCCAATCAGAGGATAAATGGCATTCGCCAGTTGCGCCAGGTTCCAGTAGGCGATGGACGGCTGGTTGCCGTAGCGGTAACGGCGTTCGGCAGCATCGGTGGTGTTCGGCGTCCAGTTCAAATCAAAGTTTTCCAGCCAGCCATAGGGCCCGTAGTCGATAGTCAAGCCCAGCACCGACATGTTGTCGGTGTTCATTACCCCATGCACAAACCCGACCCGTTGCCAATGCACAATCATCTCGGCGGTGCGGCGGCAGACTTCGGCAAACCAAGCCAAATAGGTTTCTTTAGAGGGTTGCCCTAAATCGGGGAAGTCGGTGCGGAGGGTGAAATCCAGCAGTTGTTTTAAACGGTCATGCTCATTGCGGGCGGCGAAAATCTGGAAATGGCCAAAACGGGTGAAGGAAGGGGCGACCCGGCACACCACCGCGCCGGGTTCCAGTTTTGGGTTGCCGTCATAGAACATGTCACGCATCACCGGCTCGCCGGTGGCGACCACGGATAATGCCCTGGTAGTCGGTACGCCGAGATGGTGCATGGCCTCGCTGCATAAAAACTCGCGTATCGACGAGCGCAGCACCGCTAAACCGTCGGCTCGGCGGGAATAGGGGGTTGGCCCGGCACCCTTCAGTTGCAAGCTCCAATGTTCGCCGCGCCGGTTTTTGACTTCGCCTAAGTTGATGGCGCGGCCATCGCCTAGTTGTCCAGCCCAAACCCCAAACTGGTGCCCGCCATAGCAGGTGGCGTAGGCTGCCATGCCTTTGGTTAGGCGGTTGCCGGCGAATACTTGGGTGAAATCCTCGGATTGGCAACTCTCCTCCGTTAAATCGAGCAAATCGGCGACTTCTTTGGCGTAGGCCACCAATTGCGGTTTGCTGACTGGCGTGGGGTTGACCCTAGAGTAACAAGCACCGGCCACTTGCCTTGGGATGTTACGGGTGTCGGGGTCGCCAGGCAGTGCGCGGAGGAAGCGGTTGTCGAAATGGAGCGTGTCCAGGGTCAGGGTGGCGGTGGTCATAAGCGTGTCGGGTTAAGGTTGGCGATGCCAAGCCAATCCATGTCGGGGATGTCTTGGGGTTAGCGCTAGGAGCCTGGCTTGTAGGCGTGGGCGTCAGCGCCAATAGGCGGGCGGATTTTGCCCACTTTATCGATAATTCCTGAGCAATTCAATGGGCTTAGTCCTGCGGCCTGGGGCTGGGCTCTTATCTGGCGGCCACTTCTATTGATTCAGCCCTTTAACGTTTGAACCGTTGGTGCTGAGCCAGTCGCAGCGCATGCGCCTTTCGACCCGCTCAAGGCGAATGAAGGTTAACACTGAATAAGGCCGGATCAATAATAAAAACGGGTTAAATGACTGGGTTTTAATCCTACCCGTCGTGGCACTCGAACCGCTTGTGACACTTTTAAAACACGTTCTAATACTCGTGTTGGAAGATAATCCCGACTCTATTGGTGTTGGGTGTGGCGATGTTGGGAGATGTGCCACCGCCTACGGTGGCTTCCAGTTTAAGCTGTTTGGTCAAGTCGATTTGGATGGTGGCTTGGGGATCGCTGCCCGTTAACCCCTGTGTGGCGCCCAGATAAACGCCAGGCATCACATACCTGCCGGCTTCCAGGGTTGCGCCTACCGACAGTCTATCCAAACCCAACCTAGTCCGGACATTTTCCAGGGGATCATCGAGACCGAAATGAACCCCCGTTAAGGAAGCCAGTGCTCTGCCGATTTGCACCATTTCGGTCACGCTAAGGTTAGCGGCGTCGCGGTCAAACAATAGCCTGGCTAACACCTCGTCTTGAGGCAATGAGGGTACGCTGCTCAGGCGGATGATGGGTTTGTTGGCGGTGCCGCCGACGTTAAGGATGGCTGTGATATGGTTGCTGGTACTTGAGGCCGTGAAATCCAAGGAAGGGTTGGTCAAGCTGCCGCCATCGAAGCTGACCGCGCCTTCGCTAAAAGCCAGGGTCTTGCCGACGATGGTAAAAGTGCCTCGGCGAAGTTTAAAAACGCCGTCCGGTTGCGGTTGGTCGGGGCTGCCTGTTATGCGCACCGTGCCATATAATTCGGCGTCCAACCCTTGTCCCCGGACCAGGATATTGCCGGGCGCTGAAATCACCAAGTTAAGCCCAAGCCCGGTTTTGTCGGTGGGTTTGGTTTCTTTTTGTGCGGTCGCTGCCGATGGTATGTTAAGGACGGCAATTTGGACGGGTAGCCGTTCTGGAATCCGGATTTCGGCGCGGTTGATCGAAATCGAACCTAATGCAAGCAATTTGCCGCCGGCATCCCCGCGTAGGGCGAGGTCTGAATCCAAGTTGACCATTAATCTATCGCTGGCCAGTATACGAGCATTTCGGCTGGTTATCTTGACGTCCATCGGCATTGCCACGGAGTCAAGATTAATTGAGCCTTGGGCGTTTATTTGGCCGGCACCGGCTTTAGCGGCAAATTTATTGATGCGGATGATTCCGTTTTCGGCCTGGATCAAGGCGTTGATGTCGGTGATGTTAAAGCCTAGGGTATGGTCTAGCGCATCGGCTTTATCGAGTTGAAGGGTGGCGCGGTAGCTGGGTTGGGCGATGGTGCCTGCGACATCGGCTTGAAATTTGGCCTGCCCGCGTAACCTTCTGCCTGCGGCCGTTAGTATGGGGTCGGATAGTTTCAGATCAATGTCCGCGTTGGCGTGAAGCTGTAACGGGAGGCTAGGGTCAAATGGGATAGACCCGTTGATATGGGCGGAGGCTTTGGTATTGACTTTGGCCTGGCCGGTAAGCTCCATTCGGGTGCCGTCTAATAACGCCGTCGCTTTGATTTGCGCGGCTGGCAGGCTCAGTTGTTGGTGTTTGAGTGTGATATCGGTCGCGTTGATTTCAATTTTACCCTGCGGGCGGTGCGGGGCACCGGTCAAACGGGCGTTGGCCTGTAAAGTCCCGGTCATGTTAAGCCTAGGGTTGAGCGCGGAAATTAAACCGGCGGGTAAGTCTTTCAGGTGGGCGTTCAAGTCCAGTAGGGGGCTGATTTGGCCGTCAATAGCCAATGTTGCTTGGCGCAAACCCAAGCGTAAGTTATCCAATTTTAAACCGTCGGCAAAACGGATGGTCAATGGCTCCCGCAAGGCTAAAGTTTCTTTGCGCCAGCTAACTTGTGAACGGTTAATGAGCAGGCGCCGGGCTTCGGCGTTGGCTTGCGCACTGGCCTCGATGGCAATGGGATGGTTGGCTGGGTCCATTAAGGCCGCATGCAATTGCAAGGTAAGGGCGGATGGGGGGCCGACAAAATCGAGTTGCAACTTGCCGCCCAATGCGTCCCTGGTAAGCCCGTCCACAGAGAGCTTGCCGTCAAGTTGCAGGCTGCGTAGCGGGTCATTCAGGGTGGCCGCTAGGCTGATTTGATCCATGGCCAGTTGGTCGTGGATTTTGACTTGACGGGCATGGGCCACTAAATCCAACCTAGGTTGGCCTTTGGCCAGCAAGGCGGTGACCTCGCCGTTCATGCCGCCTGTTAACGGTTGCCCGATTATTGGCTGAAAATCAGCTAATTGGGCTATGTTAAAAGTGATTTTTCCGAGCGGAAAAGGGGCTTTCGGGGATAGGGTCAGTTGGCCTTGTAATTGCGCCGATTTCCAATGGGCTTGCTGGATACCGACCACCACGTCCGCTTTTTGTTTGTTTGCGTTGACCGACATGTTGAGCGGTGATCCGGCCAACCAAAACCTGCCGTCGAATTCACCGTTAGGCGCGTTTGGCAGGTTGTTTAGTTGCAGTTTGCCGGTGACGGGTTTTTCCGGATGACGCTGGCCGCCCGCCTCAAAGCCTAATTCCCCGGACAGGTTGGAGCTGAGCATAAAGTTCTCGGGGTGCCCGCTGAGTTGGCCTTGCACGACCAGTTTGCCTGTTAAGCTCTGGGCTAAAGCGGTTAAGTCCATGACGGTTAGATGGTATTCACCGACTAAGGATTGCTTGCTGATTTTGCCTTGGCTATGCAGTACTAGGTTTTTTCCTTTTAGGTCAAACGAGTCCAGTTCGGAAGCGCTTTTATCGAGCCGAGCCTTTAATGACAATTGGGCCTGTTTGCCTAACAAGGCAAGCACTTTCTCGTCACCGGCGCTTAGGTTTATCGTGCCTTTGCCTGCTATGTTCGTGGTTGTGCCGAGTTGATGGCCGTCAATTTGAAATACTGCGTCGCCTTGCAGATTAAGCCCGGCGAGGGCGGCAAAGGTTTGCAAATCCACCCATTTAACGGTCAGATGGGCGCGGGCCGGGGCATGCGTGAGGATATTGCCAGAGGCCTTGAAAACGCTGTGCTCTAGCTTAAAGTCTAGCGGTTGGTTAGGTTTGCTAGGGTAAAAATGGGCAGAAAGCGTGATCGGTTGGTTTTGCAAGGGGTTTGTCGGCAATCGGGCGAATGTTATTTGGGCTAAGGTGCCGGTTAAACGGTTGCCGTCTTGGTCAGAGTCCACGGCAAGCTGGATGCTGCCGATTTTTGTTTCGGCAGATTTCAGGTCGTCAAGGTCTAATTTGCCATTGATGATAGGTTGGCTTAACCGCCCGGTGAGCCGGGCCGATAAGTTGGCTTTTTGCCAAGACCAGCCATCTACCAGCGGCAAGGCGGGGGTCTGGGCGGTTATGTCCAGTTGGTTATTGGCGTTTACCCAGTCGAGTAAGCCCTCGGCGCTGGCGGTCAACGGGCCAAAGCTCAGGCGCAAATGCGAGTCTATTGCCGACCGGGGCCCAAGGAAGCGGGCTTCTAGGTTCATCGGGTATGCTTGTGGCAACCTGGCGAGACCTGCTAACAGGCCGTATTGGCTCTCTTTGATGCGGGCTGTTATGGCCACCTTGGCAGGGGTGATTTCGCCGTTAAGCCGGTATTCATCATGGCTATGCAACGGTTGCAGCAACAAGTTGGCGCGGGCTTGGTCTAGCGCAACAAATTCGCCGCTGCCGATGACAATCAGGCTGATGTCTTTACCTGCCACGGCCGCCGCTAAGTCCAAGCGCCCGATGGCTAATTCGGTTGCGGCGATAGGTAACGGCAACCGGGGCGGGGGCGGGGGCGGTGCGTCGGGCAACGGCAAGCGGGCGAAAGCGACGTGTCCGGCGCTTAACCGGTGCAGCCGGATTTTGCCGCTAAGCAATGACGGTATGTCCCAATCCAATTGTAGCCGGTCAACGGTTAGCCAGATGCCGTCGGCATCGCCTAATTCGATCCGCTCCAGTCCAAGGTGCCGGGGGAATGGGCCGCTAAGTCCGGTCAAAATGACGGTTTGGTTTGAAAGTTTGGCCACCGCTTGTGCCATCAAGCGCTGCCCTTGCGGGTGATTGATGACGATCACCAGTAACAGCAGAGTTGCCAGCAACCCTGCTAGGGTCATCGCCAAAACTCGGATAACTTTTAGGCTTGCAGAAACCATCAGAACGCTTGGCCTAAGCCGATATAAATTTCAAAAGAGCCAGAATGAGGCAGTTGGATGACCGGCAACGCAACATCCACCCGGATAGGCCCAAACGGCGTGTAGTAACGTGCGCCTAAGCCCGCCCCTACGCCCCAGACGCCTGACATCATAATATTATTCGGACTCACTTGGCCACCATCAATAAAGGCGGCCATGCCGTAATCTGCCAAAATGCGTTGGCGAAATTCAACGGTTCCGGTAGCGATGGCGGTGCCCCCTTGGGGATTGCCGCCAGGAAATTGTGGACCTATGGATTGGAACCTATAGCCCCGTACCGTGGTGCTGCCGCCGGCATAAAAGCGTTTGTCAGGCGGCAGGCTAAATCGCTCTGCCCCTTCGATATGACCGAGCAATCCGCGCAAAGCCAGTACGCTCCGGCCGGGTTCCCCTAAATCTAGGTAGGTCGAACCCGAGGCTTGAATCACGACAAAGGTGCTGAAGCCGTCCCCCCTCAAGGGTTGGTAAGGGGTGATCGAGAAAGCGGCCAAAAACCCTTTGGTAGGTTCCAGCAAATGGTCGATGCTGTTATATTTGGCATTCAAGGGCAGGCTGAATAAAGTGTAATCACGGACCACTTGCTCTTGCGTCACCGTCGCCTGTTCCAGCGCCAGGCCTGTTCCTACGCTCCAATAGCTATTAAGTAACCGCAGCAACCCCGTTTGGACGATGATGCCTTCTTGGTCATAGGCGATGTAGTTTTGTCTTAAGGCGGTAATGCTGGCTTGAAGCGATTGTCTGCGGTGCAGGAAATCAGGCTTGGTGAAAGACATGCCTAAGTTGTAGCCGATGCCGGTGGTGCTGTTGCCACCAATTTGGGTGACGCCTGCGTTCAGGCTGAGTTGTTCGGCCCGGCCTATCACATTATGGTGTTGCCAATGGGCGGAAACACTCCCCCCTATGTCGGTGGAGTAAGCGGCGCCAATGCTGGTGGAGCGCAAAGGCCGTTCAGTCACCACAAAATCGATCGGTAACCGCCCTTGAGCGTCCAATTTTTTAGCGGTTTTGGAGCGGACACTGGAGAATACGCCAATGTTGAGCAAATCTTTCCTGGCTTTTTCAATCGCGGCAGGATTGTAAAGTGAGCCTTGGGATAACTCCACTTGGTGGTGGGCAAAGTCTTTCTTGACTCGATTCAATCCGATCACTGAAATTTTGCCCAGGTTAATTTTTTGCCCGGACTCTACCTGAAACGTAACGTCTAAGGTATGGCTGTCCATGTCCAGTTTGGCAACGGGCTCGTCAACCTTTGCCAAGGCGTAACCTTCATCGCGCAAGCGATTCAGCAAAGCTTCCCCTGCCGCCAGCACCTGTGCCGCCCGCGCCGGGCTACCCGGGGTTAGTCCTAACCAAGCTAAGGCGGGTTCGGGCGCATTGCCGGTAATTTCGATTTTTCTCAGTTTAAATAAGGGTCCCGGATCAATACCGATGTGCACAGAAACCGGGGGGTCGGCAGGCGAGCGGTCGATGGTGGCAAAAATGCCCGGGTCATCGAGCCGTTTACCGGCAATGATGATGTTGACTTTGGCCTGATAATAGCCCTTGCTTTGCAAGGCCGTGGTCAAACGCTCCACGTCCTCACGCGCCCTAGCCACCAGCGCGAAAGAACCAACCGGCGCGGCTTCATGCAAGCGGATCAGATTGGAGGAGTCCGTTAAAATCTGATCCAGTTCTTTATTGCCCGTTTCGGCAAGGGTGACCGCATAGGGTTTCGGGTCGGCGGCATGGCTGGTGTTTGTAAACAAAGGCAACAAAGCCAGCAGGCCTAGGACAAGCCATCGGTTAAGGATAGGAAATTCATGCCTAGCCTTGGCTTTTGGGGCAGGTCCATAATCCGAATGGCCTATGATCTCAACTAACAAGACGATGTTTTTGGGAATAAGGGGGAGAGAAAACGACTATTGACATTTTTCGCGCAGCGCTGGGTTGGGCGGCCATCATCAACATAGGCTTGTTGTCGTGGTAGTTTTTGCCGTTCACCTTTGAACGTGACTGGGTATTTCAGTTGCACGGCAAATTTTTTACTATCCCCTGACAACATTTCTATGCCTTGCATGATGGTGGCATGATAGTCCTAAAGTCAGGGACGCTCCTGTTTTTTATAGCCCCCTACTTGGCTTTGGGCATCGTGGGTTAGGATGATGCGGCGGGAATTTAGCCAAGGCCATTAGCCAAGGAAAAAAAGCTTTTGAGTTTTCTGCAAAAGCTTTTCTCTGGATCGGGTTTAAGCTTTAATTTGCAGGGTTGACATTGATTGCGGTTAAACCCTTAGGTCCGGATTCCACATCGAATGTCACTTTTTGGCCTTCATTGAGGGTTTTGAAACCGTCCCCTTTAATGACCGAATGATGGACAAATACATCATCGCCGCCTTCGTTCGGTGCGATAAAACCAAAGCCTTTGGTGTTGTTAAACCACTTCACAGTGCCTGTTGCCATTGAAAAAACTCCTAAGATAAAAACTCAACATGTCACAGAGTGCTGACGGCCGCACAACAAAAGGCAAGCGGTAGGGCAATATCATTACTCTGCGGGCGTGAATTGTACTGATATTTTCGACTCTATGCCATTTTTAGTAGGAATTGGCAGCCGTGTTAAAAAGGGCAATTTAGGCGGTGGTCAGATACGAACCGGTTAAAAATCGTAGCAGCCCCGCCCCTACCGTCACCTGTTAACCCCTGCCTAAAGAGGGTGATTTGAATTGACGCCAATCTTAAAAAGTTGGCGGAAATCGGTTGATGGTCAGTAACAGGTCACTTGCCAGTGTTCATTATGTGGGTTCTAATTCAGCGTTTTTAACACCGTACCAAACTTGCAAAGGCATTTTAAACGCCAGCGGCGGCTTTCAAATCACCTGGCCATTCTCTCTAGGAACTAAACACCTAATCCCCGGCCAGCGGCCATTACCCATCTGTTGGGAACACCTGTGCTTTTTAAGGTCTGAAGAAACCCTTAAGACCTGGCGCAAACCCAAACATCCACTTTTTCTACCCCGGCCTGTTTCAATGCCAACGCCAATTCGTGCGTGGTCGAGCCTGTGGTCATGACATCGTCCAGGATGGCCACATGTTTTGCCTTAAGCGGTTTGGCCACGGCAAAAGCCTGTTTCATATTGCGGTGGCGTTGCCGTGCCGATAAGGAAGTCTGCTGCTTGGTATTGCGTAGCCGTCGACAGCTGGTTAAATCGAGTGGCAGGCCCAGTTCCTGGGTCACTGTCCGGGCAATCTCTATGGCTTGGTTAAAGCCCCGCTCCTGGTAGCGGAATGGGTGCAAGGGTACGGGTATGACCGATTCCGGTGCTGACGCCGTATGGGCCAGATGTTCCGCCAGTAATTGCCCTAACAGCCTGGCATTTTGGTAAGCGGAGTTAAATTTTAGCGAGGTGATCAAATAACGGATGGCGCCTTGGTAAATAAAAGGCGCGTGGGTTTCGTCGAAGGCGGGCGCGTTAGATAGGCAATGACCACACGGCCCAGTCACGGTTGGCCCAGTTTCCATAACGGCCCCGCAACGTAGACAACAAGCCCTGTTCCACGGCAAGTCGAGATGGCAAAAATGGCACAGATCCCTGCGGTTGTCGCCGTCGTGGCCGCATAACAGACAAGTTGGCGGAAATAAACAATCCTGTATAATGTTTGGCCAGTGGTAAGCTTTTTTCATTGTAAAAAGTTGATCGGTGTCAGGGACGCTTATCGACAACTATAGACCGGAGTACGCCGAATGCCCGAAATCCGTCATGATTGGCAGCTTGCAGAAGTCCAAGCTTTGTTTGCCATGCCGTTTAACGACCTTATCTTTCAAGCCCAAACTACCCACCGCCAGCATTTTGATCCTAACGAAATCCAAATCAGCAGCCTGTTGAGCATCAAGACTGGCTCTTGTGCGGAGGATTGCGGCTATTGCCCGCAAAGCGCCCGTTACGATTCCGGCCTGACTCCGGAAGCGTTGATGCCGGTGGATAAGGTGCTGGCGGCGGCGCAACAAGCAAAAAGCCAGGGTGCGTCCAGGTTTTGCATGGGGGCGGCCTGGCGCCAACCGAAAGACCGCGATATTGAGCGCGTGGTGGAAATGGTGCAGGGCGTGAAGGCCTTAGGGATGGAAACCTGCGTGACCTTAGGCATGTTGACCGATAGGCAGACCGCTCGCTTGAAGGCAGGCGGCCTGGATTATTACAACCACAATTTGGACACCTCCGAAGACTATTATTCGGAAATCATCACCACCCGCAGTTACCAAGACCGCTTGGACACCTTAGAACGGGTTAGGGAAGCCGGCATCAACGTTTGCTGCGGCGGCATCGTCGGCATGGGCGAAAGCGATGCCGACCGGGCCAAACTGCTGCTGCAATTAGCGAGCCTGCCGCAGCATCCGGAAAGCGTGCCAATCAACATGCTGGTGCAAGTCGAAGGGACGCCGTTGATGGGTACGGCACCACTGGACCCGCTGTTGTTCATCCGCACTATCGCCGCCGCCCGCATCATGATGCCTGCCTCGCGGGTGCGCTTGTCGGCCGGGCGCAACAGCATGAGCGATGAAATGCAGGCTTTGTGTTTTTTAGCGGGGGCCAATTCTATTTTTTACGGCGATAAATTGTTGACCACCGATAATCCTATGACCAACCAGGACTTAGCGTTGTTTGGGCGGTTAGGCTTGCATTCGGGCGGGTCCAGTTATGCTGGGCAAAAACGGTCGGTTGGTTAAAAGTTGTCAGACATATCCGAAACACTAGCGGCTGGTCTAAAAAGCGTAGCTGAGGCAAACCGTTACCGTGTCCGCAGGATTTTAACATCGCCGCAATCCGTAAAGGTCATAGTCGGGGATAAGCCCGTCATCAATTTTTGTAGCAACGATTACCTGGGGTTAGCGAACCATCCGGCGGTATTGGCGGCTTTTAAGCAAGGCGCGGAGGATTACGGTGTCGGCAGCGGTTCGGCGCATTTGATTTGCGGGCATAGCCGGGCGCACCATGCGTTGGAGGAGGAGCTGGCGGAGTTTACCGGGCGCGACCGCGCCTTGTTGTTTGCGACGGGTTACATGGCAAACATCGGTACCATTAATGCGCTGGCCGGGTCTAAGGATTGGGTGTTTGAAGACCGTCTGAACCATGCCTCGTTGCTGGATGGCGGGTTGTCGTCGGGGGCGAAGTTTAAACGTTATGGCCATGCCGATACCCGCCATTTGCAAAGGCTGCTGGAGCAATCTGCGGGCCATAAGCTTATCGTTACCGACGGCGTGTTCAGCATGGACGGGGATTTTGCGCCTTTGCCGGAACTGGCCGCGTTGGCCCTGGAACAGGCGGCCTGGCTGATGGTTGATGATGCCCACGGCTTGGGCGTAATGGGCGAACGCGGCGGCGGTCTGTTGGAGCATTTCGGCCTGAACCAAACCGATGTTCCGGTGTTGATGGGGACATTGGGCAAGGCTTTTGGCAGTTTCGGCGCTTTTGTCGCCGGTTCCGAGGCATTGGTCGAAACCTTGATCCAATCGGCCAGGACGTATATCTACACCACCGCGTTGCCTGCCGCCATCGCCGAAGCCACTCGGGCAAGTTTGCAGATCGTCATAAACGAAACCTGGCGCAGGGACAAGCTCAACCATTTGGTTGCCCATTTTAAACAAGGGGCGGGGCAATTGGGTTTGCCTTTGATGCCATCCAGTTCGGCGATACAACCGATCCTGATTGGCGAAAGTCAAGAGGCGGTGCGGTTAAGCAATGCTTTGTGGGAAGCGGGCTTTTGGGTCGGCGCCATCAGGCCGCCTACCGTCCCTAAAGGCAGCGCACGGCTACGGGTCACCTTTTCGGCATGGCACGACCAAGAGCAATTAGATCGTCTGTTGGAGACGCTGGCGCTGAGGATAAGACCTTGATGACCCACATTTATCAACACACATCCGGCGTCGGCCAACCGTTGGCGTTGGTGCATGGCTGGGCGATGCACAGCGGCATTTGGCGCGGGTTTGCCCACAGCTTGGCAGGCCGCTATCGAGTCACTTGCCTGGATTTGCCGGGGCATGGCCGTAGCGGCGAAATCGACCCCTTTACGTTGGCGGCCGCCGCCGATGCCCTTGCGGACAGCTATCAGGAAGCCAGCAGTTGGTGGCTAGGTTGGTCTTTAGGGGCCAGCGTGGTATTAGAATTGGCCAGGCGCCACCCAAAACGGGTGCGGGGATTAATTCTGCTGGCCGGGAATCCGCATTTTACCGAAGCCGAAAACTGGCACGGAGCCAAGCCGCACGTTCTGCAGCAATTCGCCGATACCTTGGCGGTCGATTGCCACGCCGCCTTGACGCGGTTTTTGGCCTTGCAAGTCAACGGCTTGCCGGAGGGCAGGAGGCTGCTAAAAATATTGAAAACCGCTGTCGCCGAATGCGCCCCCCCCAATGCCGAAACCTTGCAAGGCGGTTTGGACATTCTCAAGCAGGCCGATTTGCGCCCATTTTTGGCGGCCACCGAAAAGCCGGTTTTGGTGGTTTCAGGCAGCCATGACAGCTTGGTGCCGGCCGCCGCCATCCCCCAGATAGGTTCGCTGTCCGACAACATCAAAACCCAGATCATCGACCGGGCGGGGCATTTGCCGTTTTTATCGCATCCCCAGGCATTGCGGGCGGCCATTACCGATTTTCTGGATCACCGCTAGATGCTTGGGAACTCAGAGAAAACCAAGATCCGGCAGGCATTTTCTGCCGCCGCCCACGGCTATGACCAAGTGGCGCAGTTGCAACGTGAGGTTGGCTTGCAGTTGTTGCAGCATCTGGATGCCAATAAAATCACGGGCCGGATAGTGGATTTGGGATGCGGCACCGGTTTTTTGACGGCCGAATTGCTAAAGGGGCGGCCTGGGCAACCCATCACAGCCCTGGATTTGGCTGTCCCCATGCTACGGATGGCGCGAAGCAAATTAAATGCCAAAACCATAAGCTACGTTTGCGCCGATGCCGAAAACTTGCCGTTTGCCGATGCCAGCTTGGATTTAGTCGTCTCAAACTTGGCCTTGCAATGGTGTGGCCAGCTGGATCAGGCCTTGGCCGATATTTGCCGGGCATTAAAACCGGGTGGAAGTTTGGCGTTTTCCACTTTTGGCGACGGCACCTTGCAGGAATTAAAAAATGCCTGGGCAACGGTGGACAGCCATCGACATGTCAACGCATTTTATGACAGACAGCGGCTGTTGCAGGCGGTGCAGGAAGCCGGATTTAGCGATATCCAATCACATAGCCGGCGCTATCAGCCCCGATACGGCTGCGTCTTGGATTTGCTTAAGGAATTGAAACAATTGGGCGCCCGGACGGTTGTGGCTGGCCACAGCTCACACCTGACCGGGAAACAAAAAATGCAGACCATGATGGCGGCTTATCAACGCCTGTGCGGCGCACAGATAACGGCTAGTTTTCATGTCATCACCCTAACGGCAACGCGATGAAAAAAGGTTACTTTATTACCGGGACTGACACAAATGTAGGTAAGACGTGGGCGACGGTCGCCCTGATGCATAAATTCCGGCAACTGGGCGACACCGTGGTCGGCATGAAGCCGGTGGCGTCGGGTTGTACGCTGCAAGCAGGGCAATGGGTCAATGACGACGCCTTGATGCTGCAAGCTAACGCTTCGGTTGGCGTCGCTTACTCCCTGATCAACCCTTATGCTTATGAGGAAGCGGTGTCGCCGCATCTGGCGGGAAGAGATGACCCGCTAAAAATGGACCAAGTGCAGGCTGGTTATGCCCAATTACAAGCCAAGGCCGAATGGGTGTTGGTGGAAGGGGCGGGCGGTTGGCTGTCGCCGGTCAATGCCGATGCGGACAACAGCGATTTGGCCAAGGCGCTGGGCTTGCCGGTCATTTTGGTGGTGGGCATAAGGCTAGGCTGCATCAACCACGCCAAACTGACCGCCCAGGCCATCTCGGCAAAAGGCTTGCATTGCGCCGGTTGGCTGGCTAGCTGCCTAGAGCGTGACATGCCTTATCAACGGGAGAATATCGCCGCCATCCAAGCGGCCGTAGCGGCGCCGTTGCTGGGGGTGTTGCCGTATCAAGAAACGCCGGATTTTAAGAGCCTGGCCAGCGGTTTGCGGGTGCCGGAAACCCGCTAGGATTTCCAGTAGCCAAGACCGCCGATTTTCCAATGAAAGCCAAAACCGCGCCGGATTAGAGTAAAGTGCACCCCTTGTCTAGGTCCAAAAACACCTAAAAATAAGTTAGGCCTCGCTCTGGTTTCTGCCGTTCCACCTCCGCGTGCTCCGGCGGCGCTGCCCGGTTGCTGGCCTGCTGCTCGGCCTTCGGGGCAAAGTACGGGCTTGCGTTTGCTT
>DBNZ01000100.1:14405-15629 GCA_002299495.1 Methylococcaceae bacterium UBA659 | reverse complement strand
TTTAGTCCAGGAAAAGTCGGGGTTTTAGGTAGTTTCGCCAGTTCTGTTGCGCTAGGCGCAGTCGCCTTAATGATGCTGATAGAGTCGGGTGAGCGGTTTTTCAACCCGCACAACATCCAATTCGACGAAGCCCTTCTGGTGGCCTGCTTCGGTCTACTCGTCAATGTCATTTGCGCCCTGTTGTTAAAAGACCCCCATGACCATCATGACCACCATCATCATGATGATAAAAATCTAAAGGCTGCGTATTTTCATGTGTTGGCGGACGCCTTAACGTCGGTGTTCGCCATAGCCGCGTTATTGGCGGGTAAGTATTACGGTTTGACTTGGTTAGACCCCGCTATGGGTGGTGTCGGCGCCTTGGTCATCGGCCATTGGTCGGTCAATTTAATGAAAGAGGCTTGGCCCTTATTGGCCGATGAAAGTTTGGAAAAACAGTACAAGGAGGCCATTAAGGCGGCGATAGAAAACGACGCCGATAACCGGGTTTCAGATTTGCATGTATGGCGGGTGGGGCCTGGGCATTTTGCCGTTATTTTATCCGTGGTTTCTCATCACCCAAAAGATCCCGGCCATTACAAGGCGTTGTTGGAAGAATTCCGAAACTTAGGGCATCACGACACGCTCTCTCATATCACGGTCGAAGTTCACCGTTGTTTTGGCGAAGGTTGCGCTGAATGATACCGGCAAGATAATAAATTTATTTCGGCTTAGCTGGGCATGTAAAATAGTGATCTGACTAAAGCGGCAATAAGCCATTAAAAAACTACCATGGTATGGCTAATTTGATCCCGCCTTTCCAATCGTTCTTATGTTAACGACAATCTGAGCACCCTAAATGATAAAAAGAATTGCCACCCTGTTTGCGCTTGCAATGCTGGTCGTTATCAACTTCAGTATCTGGAGTTACGTTAACAACCCTTTGCAGATACAGCCATGGACGAAAACCACCATGGGGTTGACTTACGACCCCACCCGCAAAGGGGATCGGCCGCAGGACAATAAATTGATCAACGAGGCGGACATAGCCAGTGATTTGGCCTTATTGGAGAACAAAGTCCATGCCATTCGCACCTACAGCGTACTCCGCGGGCAGCATAAAATCCCGGAAATTGCCGCTAAGCATAATCTGAACGTCACGTTAGGCGCCTGGATAGACAGTGATTTAGAAAAGAACAAACAGGAGATTGAGACGCTGATCAACGTCAGCCGCCAAAACAACCC
>DBNZ01000100.1:2491-14008 GCA_002299495.1 Methylococcaceae bacterium UBA659 | reverse complement strand
AACTGGCGGCCGGTAAGCACTTCCGAGACCTGGGCGGAATGGCTAAAGCACCCAAAACTGGTTGCAGAAGTCGATTTTATCGCTTTGCACATACTGCCCTACTGGGAAGGTATTGCCGCCGAAGATGCGGTGGATTATATCTTCGACCGCTACCACTATGTGCAAAAAGCCTACCCCAACAAACCCGTCATCATCACCGAGGTGGGCTGGCCGTCCGATGGCCAGCCCAACAAGCATGCGACCGCTTCGGTATCGAACCAGGCCAAGGTGCTGCGGGGATTTCTAAACCGAGCCGACCAAGAAAAAATCACCTATTACATCGTCGAGGCCTTCGACCAGCCCTGGAAGCGATCCCTAGAAGGGTCGGCAGGCGCTTATTGGGGCATTTTCAATGCCGACCGGCAACCCAAATACCCGATGGACGGCGATGTGCTGACCCTGCCGAGCTGGGAACATTGGGCGGTTGGCGCGGCCATTCTTAGCATTTTTCTGATGGCTTTGTTCCTGTTCACCCGCCGCACCATCAAAATGGGCGGCATGTTATTTTTTGGCGTGATGACCAACCTGGCAGCGTCAACCATATTCTGGGTGGCGTCCATAGGCGCGCAGCAATACCAAACCCCGTTGACCATCGTGTTTTGGGTGATTCTTATTTTGATGCAGATTTTGGCGGTGTCCATCCTGCTGATCGAAAGCTTGGAAGTGGCCGAAGTCATTTGGCATAAAAAAACGGCCCGCACCTTTCAGCCGTTAACGCCGTCCCCTGGTTTTAAATATCCCAAAGTGTCCCTGCACTTGCCTATCCACAACGAGCCGCCGATGATGGTGCGGAAGACCTTGGAAGCCTTGGCCAAGGTGGATTACCCTAATCTGGAGGTGCTGGTGATGGACAACAACACCAAAGACCCGGCCGTTTGGGAACCGGTGCGAGAGGATTGTGGACGCTTAGGTTCAAGGTTTCGCTTTTTCCATTTGGAAAACTGGCCGGGGTTTAAGGCCGGCGCGATCAACCATGCCCTGGAGCAAACCGCACCGGACGCCGAAATCATTGCCGTCATCGATAGCGACTATGTGTTGTCGCCGGATTGGCTCAATGGCATGGTGCCTTATTTCGATAATGAAAATGTCGGTTTTGTGCAATCGCCCCAGGATTATCGGGACCATCATCTTAATTTGTTCAAAAACATGTGCTACTGGGAATATGCCGGTTTTTTCAATATTGGCATGGTTCAGCGCAATGAATACAACGCCATCATCCAGCACGGCACCATGACGATGATCCGTAAATCGGCTTTGCTGGAAGTGGGGCGTTGGGCGGAATGGTGTATTTGTGAGGACAGCGAGCTGGGTGTGCGGCTATACGAGGCGGGTTATGACTCGGTGTATGTGAAAGATTCCTTTGGCCGTGGCCTGATGCCGGACACCTTTTCCGGCTATATGACCCAACGCTTCCGTTGGGTGTACGGCGCCATGCAGATCATCAAGGCGCATTGGCGCAGCTTCTTTCCCGGCAAGAAATCACCGTTGACATCGGCGCAGCGCTATTTTTTTGTCGCTGGCTGGTTGCCTTGGTTTTCTGACGCCTTAGCCCTAGTGTTTACGGTCACCAGTTTGTTGTTGACCGCCATGATCGTGACCGATCCCATCCACAGCGAATTGCCGATCAATGCGTTCCTGCTCCCCACCATCGGCCTGTTCAGCTTTAAAGTGCTGCGGGGGCTGTGGTTGTACAAGGCGCGGGTGCCGTGCACCGCTTGGAATTCGCTGGGCGCCGCCTTGTCTGGCTTGTCCTTGACCCACACCGTCGCCCGTGGGGTTTGGCAAGGTTTGTTCACTTCCGGAAAGCCTTTTATGCGGACGCCAAAATATGAGCGCCAAGGGCCTTTGATTGCCGGCCTTATGGTGATACGCCAGGAAATAATTCTGTTATTGGCCTTAGCCCTAGGTATCTACGCCATCGCCTCGCTGGAACATTTCGATAACCTGACCGGGCGCTTGTGGATTTCGATATTGTCCGTCCAGGCCGTGCCTTACCTGGCTACGCTGGTGACGTTGTTAATCAGTGTCGCGCCGAATTATTTCGGCAATAAGATCACGGCTGAAGACCTAGATGAGTTATAGCGGAGTAACTATTGAAAATTCTAATCTTAGGTGCCGGCGTCACCGGTTCTTCAGTCGCGGAAGCCTTGGCCAGCGAAGAAAATGACATCATGGTGATTGACTTCAAGTCGGAATTGCTCGATGCGCTGAAAGAGCGGTTCGATATTGCGACCGTCACCGGCAATGCCGCCCATCCCAGTATTCTGGAGCAGGCGGGTATCGACAACACCGATATTGTCATCGCCGTCACTGACCGAGACGAAACCAATATGCTGGCTTGTGCAATCATCCATGCGTTGTACAAAAAGCCGAAAACCATCGCCCGTGTCCGCGCCGTCGATTATTTGACCCACCCCCTGTTGTTTGTCGGAGAAAAAGGCATCCCCGTCGATTTCGTCATAAGCCCGGAACAAATTGTCATGGAGTCCATCCGCAACTTGATCAATTATCCAGGCGTGTTGCACATTTCCAGTTTTGCCGGGGGCTTGGTGCGTTTGTTTTCGGTCAAAGTAGTGCCGAATGGGTTTTTGACGGGGAAAAAAATCGTGGCCTTGAAAGAGCGGTTTCCCGAAGGCAATGTGCGGGTGGCGGCTGTATTCAGAAAAGGCTTGCCGCTAGTGATCAATGGTCAAACAAACATTGAGACGGATGATGAAGTGTTTTTTGCCGCCCCAAAAAATGACGTCAAGCGGGTGTTAAAAGAACTGAACAAGCTGGAACCGCCGCTTAAGCGCATCATTATCGCCGGCGGTGGGCAT
Source organism: Methylococcaceae bacterium UBA659 (assembly GCA_002299495.1). Classification (GTDB taxonomy): domain Bacteria; phylum Pseudomonadota; class Gammaproteobacteria; order Methylococcales; family Methylomonadaceae; genus Methylovulum. The sequence continues at coordinate 11,150 of DBNZ01000100.1, read as the reverse complement.
GTGGGTAAACGTCTGGCATTGGCCTTAGAACACAACCATCAAGTCAAGATCATAGAAAAGGATCCGGTGCGGGCCAAAAAAATTGCCGTCGACCTTAAAAAAACCACGGTGTTAATGGGTGATTGCGCCGATGAGAGCCTGTTGTTGGACGAGGCTATCGAAAGCACCGATTTATTCTGCGCCATCACCAATAATGACGGGGTCAATATTATTTCGGCGTCGTTGGCCAAAAACCTTGGGGCCAGGAAGACCATCTGCCTGATTAACCACAAGGCCTATAACAAACTCTTGCCCAATACCGGCATTGATGTGGTGGTGCTGCCTAACCAAGAAACCTTAGGCAGTATCTTAAAACACGTCCGTAAGGGCGATGTCGCGCAAGTGAGTTCCTTGTGCGGCGGCTCCGCCGAGGCCATCGAAGCGATTGCCCACCGGGGCAATGGCATCAATTCGGTGGTTGGCCGTCAGGTTTGCGCCATTAATTTGCCTGAAGGCGTGGTCTTAGGCGCCCTGATCCGCAACCAGGAGGTGATGGGAATCCATCATGACACGGTATTCGAAGAAAACGACCATGTGGTGATGTTCGCCATCGACAAAAAACTGGTTGCCAGCATAGAAAAAACCTTTCAGCCCATTTAACTCCTATCCGCGGGTCTGCGGGTGCATTTCTGGCGCTTCATGACTGCTATTCTCACCATCGTCCATATTTTTGGCATCATCATCATGGGCTTTAGTGGCCTGATGTTTAGCTGCTTTATCACGTCCACGCTAGCCGAGGATGGTGCTAATGAGGCCTTTTGGCTGGGTGGTCTCATTACCTTATTTTCCGGTTTGTTGATGTATTTGCCCACCATGAGGATGCCTAAAAAAGTATCAAGGCAGGCCGGATTCTTATTGGTGGCCGCAACTTGGACGTTAGTGTCCGTGTTCTGCACGCTGCCGTTACTGTTGTACTTCCCCAACCTCAGTTTTGTCGACGCCTATTTTGAAGTGACGTCTGGCCTTACCACTACGGGGGCTACCATTTTTAGCGGCTTAGACACTATGCCAATGTCCATCAACTTATGGCGGCATGAACTCACTTGGGTGGGGGGTATGGGCATTATCGTGTTTGCCGTGGCGATCTTACCGATATTGGGGATAGGCGGGATGCAATTGTACAAGGCGGAGGCCCCTGGTACGGTTAAGGAGTCGGAATTGCCGCCGCGTATCGCCCAGACTGCGAAGGCGTTATGGCAAACCTACGCTCTGATTACCGTTGCCTGTATTATTGCTTTGAAGCTGGCGGGCATGTCTTGGTTTGATGCGGTGTGCCATTCCTTCTCCGCGATGAGCTTAGGTGGTTTTAGCACCCACGATAACAGCGTTGGCTATTTTGACTCCCTACCCATAGAAATGGTCTTGACGGTATTTCAAGTGTTGGCCGCGCTTAATTTTGCCACCCATTTTTTGGCGTTAAAAAAACGCACCTTGTCGCCTTATTTAAGGGACTTGGAGGCCCGAGGTGTGTTGTTGTTGTTGATTGGCAGCAGCTTAATGGCGGCTTTTGTGCTTTGGCATCATGGCGTTTATCCTGACTTTTTAATTGCGCTGCGGCATGCCACATTTAATTTGGTGACCATTGCCACCGATTGCGGTTTTGCCAGCCAAGATTTTAATGCTTGGCCCATTTTCGTGCCGATGTGGATGTTGTTCCTAAGTTGCATCACGGTTTCTTCCGGCTCCACAGGCGGGGGCATTCGGTTGATTAGGACAATTATCTTGATGAAGCAGGCGCGGTTGGAATTGTTCAAATTTATCCATCCGGCCGCCATCAAGCCGGTGCGCTTAGGCGATAACATCATCCCAAACGACGTGGTCACTTCCGTGATGGGTTTCATATTCCTTTACTTTATTAGTATCGTGATTTTGGTGTTCACGTTGTTGTTAAGCGGGCTGGATTTTATTAGTGCGTTCAGCGCCATCATCGCGTGTTTCAACAACGCCGGCCCCGGCCTTAACCAAGTGGGACCGGCCACAAACTACAGTAGCCTAAGCGATTTCCAAACGCTGGTGTGTCTATTTGCAATGCTGTTAGGTCGGGTGCAGATATTCGCGATCGTCATTTTGTTTATCCCCGAATTTTGGAGAAGATGATATCGGCGTGGCCGTCGCGTTCTTTGCCGGATACCTAAACCACCGAGTTGGCTAGTAAAGGGGATGGCAAATTCTTAGCGGCACCGTCTGCCCGGTCTCGCGGAAGTTTCGGAAGTCTGCAAGCACCAGGGCATGGTCAAAGGCCAATAATTCGGGCAGATTAGCGAGGCTAAATAGGGCGCAGTTTTTGGCGTCGTCGGCCGCTTTAGGGATGCCGGACGCTGCGGCGATATAAACGGCGGTGACGGTATGGTTGCGCGGGTCGCGGGCGGGGTTGGAATAAAGCCCTAACAAAACAGTTAGGACTACATCTAGGCAGACTTCTTCTTTGGCTTCGCGGATGGCGGCCTGTTCGACGGTTTCGCCGACATTGACAAAACCGCCGGGTATCGCCCAGCCATAAGGCGGGAACTTACGCTCGATCAATACGAAAGGGCGTCCTGGAAGGTCGACCAGTTCAATTAAAATATCGGCTGCGAGTAGTGGAGTAATGGGTTTTATGGCAGTCTCGAAAGGTTAGGGTTTGGTGGCCATTTGCCAATGTGCGTCCAGTTCCTGCAAGTGCTTGAGTTTTTCGGCAATTTTTATCTCCAAGCCACGTCCGGACGGATAGTAGTAACGGCTGCCCGCTAAGGTGTCCGGGAAATAATCTGCACCCGCTGCGTAGGCTTCCGGTTCGTTATGGGCGTAGCGGTAAGTTTTGCCATAATCTAGGGATTTCATTAGCTTGGTGGGGGCGTTCCGTAAATGCAACGGCACTTCCAAACTGCCGCTTTGCCTGGCTGCGTTAAGGGCGGCTTTAAAAGCCATGTAAACGGCGTTGCTCTTAGGGGCGCAAGCCAAATAAACCACCGCTTGCGCTAAGGACAATTCGCCTTCGGGGCTGCCCAGCCGCTCTTGCGCTTCCCAAGCGTTGATCGCGATTTGCAGGGCACGGGGATCGGCGTTGCCTATGTCTTCGGAAGCCATACGGACGATGCGCCGGGCTAAATAGGATAAATCACAGCCGGCATCAATCATGCGGCAAAGCCAATAAAGGGCGGCGTCCGGCGAGCTGCCCCGCACGGACTTATGCAATGCGGAGATTTGGTTATAAAAATCCTCGCCTTGGTTATCAAACCGCCTAACGCCACCGGTAAGCACTTCCTTGGCAATTTCCCCGCTGATTTCATGGCCAGTTTGTGATTCTGCAACCTCGACCGCCAATTCCAATAAATTCAGTAACCTTCTGGCATCGCCGTCGGCTGTTTTGGCAAATTGACCCTTGATGTCGGCGGCGATTTTGACGGCGGGGTAATAGGCGTTTAAGGCTTGTTCCAGAACTTGCAATAAATCGGCTCCAGCCAGGGCTTTCAATACATAAACCCTAGCTCTGGACAATAAGGCGTTATTCAGGGCAAAAGAGGGGTTTTCAGTGGTGGCGCCAATAAAATACACCGTGCCGTCTTCGACGTGCGGCAAAAACGCATCCTGTTGGGCTTTGTTAAAGCGGTGCGCCTCATCGACAAACAAAATGCTGCGCCGGCCTTGGTTTTGTTGGATTAGTTTGGCAGCCTCGACGGCGGCGCGGATATCTTTAACACCAGACAACACTGCCGAAACCGGCATAAATTCGGCATCCGATTGCTTGGCTACTAGCCGCGCCAACGTGGTTTTTCCGGTACCTGGAGGACCCCAAAAAATCATCGAATGCAGGCGGCCGGATATGATCGCTTCGTATAGAGGTTTTCCGGGTTTTAGCAGATGCTCCTGGCCAACAAAAGTGTCCAGGGAAGCAGGGCGCATCCGGTCGGCTAAGGGTCTGGCCAAGTCCTCCAGCATCAGTTACTCGGAGAAAACATCAGCATTTTTTGGCGGCTTAAAATCAAATAGTGATGCTGGAATCGGTGTGTTAATTTTGATATTGCTGAAATATATCCGTGTCAGTTGGCCAAAATTATCGCTGAGTTCCATGCCATTGAGGGAGCCATTTTCCAAGCCTATCAACAAGTATTTGAAAGTGCTGTCGACGTCTTTTGGGACTAATTTTAACCATTGCATAGCCCCTTCGTCGCCTTGCCGCTCGATGGTGTAATTGTATTCCAACGGAATATCCCCGCTTAACAGCAAGGCCGGGGTGGAGCCGACGGATGCGTCCAGTTTTTTGATGGTCACCTGTTCTAAGTCGCTGTCATAAAACCAGACTTTCCCGCTAGAGGATACGATTTCTTGGCGGAACGGTGTTTCATAATTCCAGCGAAATTTTCCTGGCCGCTGCAAATAAAACACGCCATAGCTAGCTTCTTTCGGGTTGCCCATTTCATCCAGAAGGACTTGTTTGAAATCGGCGGTCAGTGAACGGGTGGCGGCCAAAAATGATTTTAGTTGATCAACCGGTTCTGGATCGGCTACGCCGGAAATTGAAAACATCGCTAGAAAAAGCCATGCCAAAAGTCGAGGGAAAATTTTTTTATTTGTCATATTCAATACATTATTCCGAGAAAAATTCTTCGTACCAGGTTTTTTCTTTTGCGGCCGGCGCTTTTCCACAAGCGGAGTAACCGGTCGGTTCCGAGCCGGCCAGGTAGGGATATTCCCTAGCGTTATCGCAGCCTCTTTTGGCCCGTAGGCCGTTGCTGCGGTCCACCCAAACCAGCTTGACATTGTCAGGCGGGTTCAAAAAAACCGGTTGGTTTGAAATAGTCTGCATTAGGTCGGTCCAAATCGGGAGTGCCCCGGTTGCTCCGGTCAGGCCTATAGGCTTGTTGTCATCACGGCCTACCCATACTACGGACAGGTAATCACCCGTAAACCCGGCAAACCAACTGTCTTTAGCGTCGTTGGTTGTCCCTGTCTTGCCCACTAAACCGTAGTCTTTTGGAAATACCGAATAAGCGGATGCGCCGGTGCCTTCCAGCATCACGTCTTGTAACATGGTGTTGACAATGAAAGTTGCGCCCGGATCCACCACTTGCCGGATATTAAACGGATAGCTTTGCAGCCGCTCACCATTGGCGGCGACTACGGCCCGGATAGCCTTGATAGGGGTCAAAAAACCGTCACCTGCCAACGTTTGGTACATTTGGGTCACCTCAAAGGGTGATAGCGAGGTCGCACCTAGAAACAACGACGGGAACAGGGCGGCTTTACGGCTTACGCCCATATCGGATAAGGTCTTGGCCGTCCTGGCTATGCCTATGTCCATGCCCACTCTTACGGTGGCGAGATTATACGATTTTGCCAAGGCCTTATACAGCGGCACCCAGCCATGTTCCTTATGATCATAGTTCTTTGGCGTCCAATTGACTCCGTTTTGTCCAGGCACGGTAATGGCGGCATCAAGCACCTGCTTCGTGATGGTGTATTTTTTTGGGTATTGCAACGCCGTCAGGTAAACCACTGGCTTCATTAAAGAACCAATGGGTCTTACCGCATCTAACGCCCGGTTAAATCCTCTAATGGCGTTATCACGGCCGCTGATTAACGCGGCAATTTCGCCGCTATCTCGCCGAGTCACGATCACGGCCGTTTCCAGCCGTTTGGCTTTGGGGTTTTGTTCCAGTCCAGCCAATTTTTTGCTGACAATTTCTTCTAAGGCGTCCTGAATTTGGGTGTCCAAGGTGGTAAAAATGCGTAACCCTTCGGAGCTGAAGTCGTCTTCTCGGTATTCCTCCCTCAATCGCCGTTTTACCAAATCCAAAAATCCAGGATACCGATTGGCCTGGCGTTTGGGTTTGGGGATGACATTGAGTGCCTTGGCCTTGGCTTTAGCAGCCAGTTCTTGGCTAAGATAGCCCTCCTTGACCATTTCATCTAACACCAAGTTCCGGCGTTGTAATGAGCGGTCGGGGAAGCGCCTTGGGTCATATTCTGAAGGGCCGCGCACTAACGACACTAAAGTCGCCTGTTGTTCTAACGGCAAATCTTTCAGCGGTGTGCCAAAATAAAATTCACTGGCCAAACCAAAACCGTGGACGGCGTTGGGGCCATTTTGGCCTAAGTAGATTTCGTTTAGGTACGCCTCTAGTATTTCTTTTTTACTGTAACGGTATTCTAGGATAATCGCCATCAGCGCTTCTTTTAACTTGCGCGACAAGCTCCGCTCCGAACTCAAATAAAAATTCTTGACCAACTGTTGGGTGATAGTGCTGCCTCCTTGCACCATATCCCCGGCTTGTAAGTTGACCCAAATGGCGCGTGCGACGCCACGCGGGGATATGCCAAAATGTTGATAGAAATCACGGTCTTCAGTGGCAAGCAGGCCGTTGATTAAAGTGTCGGGCGTTTCCTCCGCCTTAACCAAGACACGGTCTTCTTTGATGCTGGGATAAAAGCTGCCGATTTGCACCGGATCTAGGCGCATGATGTCAATGGCTTCGCCTTTGCTGAGGTCAATCATGGACTCTATGCCTGATGCATTAAAGCTTATTTGCATCATCCGGCTGGCTTGCACTTCATCCCAAAAGGCAAATTCGCGGGTACGGACGTTAAGCTGCATGCCCGTTTGGTAATAAGCGCCTTCTGCTGACAACTTTTTATCCTGTCGGTAATGCAGCAGTTTTAAGAGTTCTAAAAATTCGCCTTGGTCGATCGGACTGCCGGCATAGAGGTCAACCGGATGGGCATAAACCCTGGCCGGTATCGACCAGCGCTTGCCTTCAAATTGCTTGCGGACGTTAAAATCCAAGTAGCCTAGGTATAAGAAAAAAACCACGGCGCCAGCGGTAAAGCCGAGTAGCAACCATCCCCAAGACCAACCCAAAATTGAACTTTTGTTCTTGGTGCCGTTTTTTTTGCGCGCATAGCGCACGCCTAAGTTTCTGGGTTGTTTTGCCATGGTGTCAATGGGTTTATGTCAAACAAGTCGTTGGCTATTATACATAATTAACCCGCCGCTTTAAGGCGGTGACGGTGTCGCCAAGTGCGCAAATGTCCTTGGCGGATATTGGGCGTTTTACAAAAAAAATCATCCGATTAGGGAACCTCCGTGGTAACAAAAAAAGCGTCCATTTGGTTTTGTTCTTAACGGTTAAGATGGGCGTTGAAACGCTTGGCGAGATTGCAACCAGGCCAATGCGCCCAAACCTGCGGTGCGTCCGCTGGCGAAGCAGGCGGTCAGCAGATAACCTCCGGTCGGTGCTTCCCAATCCAGCATTTCGCCGGCGCAAAACACCCCGGGGATAGTGCGGCACATCAGGTGTCCGTCCAGGGTCTCAAAGGTTACCCCGCCGGCGCTGCTAATGGCTTCATCAAGCGGCCGTGGGGCAAGCAGTTTAATCGGTAAGGCCTTGATGAGGTGTGCCAGTCCTAATGGCTCGGAAAAATCCTCGGCGCTGGCTATTTCCCTAAGCAAGCCCGCTTTGACACCAGCGATGCCAATCCGCTTGCGCAAAAAGGTTGCCAGTGAATTTTTGCCCCGTGCCTGCGATAGCCGGTCCATCAGAAACGTATGGTCTTTATCGGGCATCAAATCGAGCAGGATTTGGGTCGATCCTTTTTGGGCAATATTTTCCCGCAGTAATGATGACAAGGCATAAATCAAGCCACCTTCTACGCCGGTTGTGGTCACCATCATTTCGCCGCGTCGGGCTATGGCGTTTCCGTCAATGTCGGTGAATGTCACTTGCACCGATTTCACAGGCTGGCCGGCAAAACGTTGTTGAAAATATCCGCCCCAGCAAACGTTAAAACCACAGTTTGATGGCCGCAACGGTGCGACAGCGACCCCGCGTTGCGTTAAAAGCGGCATCCAAGACCCGGTTGAGCCTAGGTGCGTCCAACTGCCGCCGCCTAATGCCAATACGGTGGCCTCGGCAGTTACTGTCCGGATCCCGTCGGGCGTGTCGAAATGCAGCCTGTCTTTGTTTTCCCCGGTCCAGCCCAACCAGTTATGCCTCATGTGGAAAGATACGCCAGCTTGACGTAATCGGTGCAGCCATGCCCGTAATAACGGGGCGGCTTTCATGTCATTTGGAAATACCCGGCCTGAGGAGCCGATAAAGGTGCCGATACCGAGGCCTTGCAGCCATTCCCTAAGCATTTCAGGGGTAAAGGCCTTGAGCCAAGGTTCTATATGGGCGCGGCTGGAACCATAGCGGGACTGAAATATTTCAAAGGGTTCCGAGTGGGTAATGTTCATCCCGCCCTTGCCGGCCATCAGGAATTTTCGCCCTACCGATGGCATTGTATCGAAAAGGTGAACCTTAACAAAGGCTTGGCTTAATATTTCCGCCGCCATTAACCCCGCCGGGCCGCCCCCAATCACCGCCGCCTCTAGGGTGGTTTCTTGGTTGGATGAGTTTGTCAATGGGAAATAATTAAGCGAATCATGGCATGGAACCGTATTCCTAAAAGAAATTATATGGATCTGTGGTTAAGGGTTTGTTTATGAAACGACATTTACGACTAGGGATAAGATTTGAAGGGATTGCTAAGCCTATGAGTTAACCTATTGCCCCGGCCTTATTCAGTTTTAACCTCCGTTCGCCTTGAGCGGGTCGACAGGCGCATGTGCTGCGACTGGTTCTCGGCAACTGCTCCTGCG
>DBNZ01000100.1:0-2152 GCA_002299495.1 Methylococcaceae bacterium UBA659 | reverse complement strand
TCCATGCAGTCGAGCACGAACGGCGCAAACTTTAAAGGGCCGGGTCAATAATCCGGGTGATGCGGCGGCCAGGCAATCGATGAAAAGGGAGCATATTATTTTCGCCAAATAGTTGTCGGTATAAGGCTATGTCTTTTTTATAAAGTTTCCCGACTAAAGCAATCCCCTCGTCGTCGTAAAGTGATTGTGGGGATGGCAGGTTGCCGGCCACTTTTAAGGCCCGGATTTCTTCGGGTAGGCAGTCGCCGTAATAATTGCCGTCATCTATGGTGACGAAACGATCCGATCCATGGCGGGTCAAGGGCCGGGCATCCACTACTTGTATGCCGCTTGCTTGCTCGATAACGGGAATGGCCTTGCTGAAGTGTTCCAAACTAAAATAATCGTCATAATCCATGTAGACCAGATAATCGACTTGTGGACGCCAGTGTATGTTGCTGTTCAGTACGGTTGGGTTGCTGATGGCCTTTAAAAAAAACTTGAAGCTAAACTGGTCAATTTCTGTTTTTCTTTTTAGGGTCTCATAAAGCACCCAGGCTTCTTGGGTCTTATCGACTATTTTGTCCAGATAGGCGCTGGCCAAGCGGGCGTAGGGACACCTTAAGATAACGAAGGTGTAATCGGCCAGAATCAGGCTGGCCAAATCCGCGCTGAAAGTGGCGTTGTTTTGATGTATCCAGTTGAAATCCTTTGGGCTACTGATACAACCGTTGGCCAATGCCAGTGACAGGCGCAGGGTGGAGCAGGCATTTTTAGGGATAAAGCTGTAGATGCTGTTGCTATGAAAAATTCTTAAGGCGAAACTTGCCGCAAATTGATGCGCCGGGTTCAACGCAAGCGGTTTGTAAATGACGGCAGCGTAGTTCAGTTGCCTTTTTTTCATAGGCCGGATAAGGGCGTTTGTTTAAAATTACTGCACATTCTCAGGGGCCGATAAATTGAGTTTGTGGCCTGATGACGGGGTTGCCTTATCTAAGGGTTCTGTTTCTGGGGCGGCGGGGCTTGTGTTGATCTCATCTTCAAACGCTAAATCTAAATCATCTTCGGGCGTCCTGCCGTCATTGACCAAGTATTCCCGGCGTTGTTGGTAGGCGCTTTTGATAAAGCTGTATTGGCTGTTAACGGAGGATGAAGTTGCCTCTTCGATAATTTTTTCATTAGAAATTGCGTCAGCCCGTGTGTCAGCCACATCAAGCACATTCGAACCGGTGGTCGCAATGCTAGCGGCGCCGCCGATGAATGCGACGTATGTCAGCGGGTTGAAGAAGGCGTCACCAATACGACCAATAGCATCCCGAGGGGAGCTAGGCCCTAATAAAGGCAACACCAGATAGGGTCCGGATGCAACACCCCAAAAGCCAAGGGTTTGTCCAAAGTCTTCGTTGTGTTTGGGCAAGTCAAACAGGGTGGCAACATCGATCATCCCCCCTAAACCTAGGGTAGAGTTAATCACAAAGCGGCTGAAATCCATCCCTCCTTGAGCCATTTTTAGCTGTAATAAGTCGTTAATGGTGACTCTAACGTCCTTAATATTTTCGAAAACGTTGGTCACCCCTTGGTTGACAAACTCAGGGGTGATCCATTGATATGCTTCGGCAATGGGTTTTATTACGAATCGGTCGGCATCTTCGTTAAAAGTATGGACGCCACGATTCCAGCCGTACCAAGGGTCACCTAGGTGATTGGGAGTGGCGCAGCCGGTTAGGGATAAGCTAACGATAATGAAGCTAGCCAATGGCTTAAGATTGAAACGGGAGCTTTTTAGAGTGTGCATGTTTTTATTACTCGTCGACTAGGTGTGTTCCAGGTAACTCAATGTAATGGGTTAGTAGGTCGGCTGTTTGTTTGGGCCAGGATGCATTAAAGTACACCCCTTGTCTAGGTCCAAAAACACCTAAAAATAAGATAGAAACAATCCTTTCAACTTATTTCATGTTACTTATGGCTCAACTACTTGTTTATAAACCTCGTTAGGGGTTTTATAGTTCAAAGATTGACGTAACCGCCTATTATTGTAGAGCAAGACATAATCTTTCACGGTGCTTCGTAACTCCGGCAACGTTTCCGGGCGGACATAACGCATAACATATACTACTTTTTCAGGGCAGCGAAAGTCCTAGGTTGGAAATTTCGGTATTCCCTCCAAATCAAT
>DBNZ01000238.1 GCA_002299495.1 Methylococcaceae bacterium UBA659 | reverse complement strand
CGGCTTGCGCACGCACTCGTGGGGCATGGCCGGGATGATTCCGTTTCATGTTTTCCAAGGCCTGGTTTTCTTCAGCTGAAAGGGCGTTTACAAAAAGCATCGTGAATGATAAAAAATCCAAATCCTGGTAATTTAACAGACTTTTTTGTTAAAAGACTTTTGCACGACTACTTAATCACCCAAAACGGGCGTCAAATGCGGTTGTAACGTTTGGCCACTACCGATAATTTAAAACGGGGATAACAGGTGCATCGGCTATGGACGGGGAGAGCAGGTCAGTCAATAACAAGCCGATGGTTATTGACTGTTTTTTGTCAGGGGAAAGAGCGGAAATACTAGGGACGGGACCGACGATTATTTATTCGCGGCCCCGTCATGGGCATTTATGGCATTTTTAAGGCGAGGAAACCTGGGTTTCCGTTACGTTGAATCAATACCGCTACTGATTTTTCAGCAGTCAATTTTTTCATGGCTTGATTAAAGTCATTACTGCTGCGGATGGGCTGGTTTTGTATCCGCAAGATAACATCCCCCGGTTGGATGCCCGCATCTTTAGCCGGGCCTTTCCCTACTTGTTGCACCAGAACGCCACCGCTGGCTATTTCTAACCGTTCCCGTTGTTCCGGGGTTAGGTCGGTGACAATAATGCCAAATTTGTTGTCGGGTTTGGTTTCCGGTTCTTGGCTTTTCGCCAGTTGCTCTGGATGTTCGGGTGAGCGGCCAACTTTAAAGTTGATGGTTTTGGTATTGCCTTGACGGATAATTTTTAAGGTCGCATCGCTGTTGACGGCGGTCATCCCGATCATTGGCGGCAAGTCGCCAGAGGAGGGGACACTTTGGCCGTTAAATTCGGTAATGATGTCGCCAATTTGTAACCCGGCTTTCTCTGCCGGGCTACTAGGCACTACTTTGGAAACTAAAGCTCCCTCTGGATTTTTCATGCCAAAGGTCTCGGCCAATTCCCGGGTCATGTCTTGGATTTGTACGCCCAACCAACCGTGTTCGGCTTTTCCATGTGACTTTATCTGGTCAGCTACGCGCATCGCCACATCAATGGGTATGGAAAACGACAAGCCCATGAACCCGCCGGTGCGGCTATAAATTTGCGAGTTGATGCCAACCACTTTGCCTTCCATATTAAACAGCGGGCCGCCTGAGTTACCCGGATTAATGGCCACGTCGGTTTGGATAAAGGGGACATAGTTGCCGCTTGGCAGGCTGCGGCCTTTGGCGCTGACGATGCCGGCGGTGACCGATTGTTCAAAGCCAAACGGCGAGCCGATGGCCAATACCCATTCGCCGACTTGCAAGTTTTCAGGGTTACCGATGCTAACCATTGGTAGGTTATTGGCGGTGACCTTTAATAAGGCAATGTCGGTGCGCGGGTCAGAGCCGATCAATTTGGCTTCCAATTCGCGGCGGTCGGAAAACTTGATGGTAATTTCGTCGGCATCTTTAACCACATGGTGGTTGGTTAAAATATATCCGTCTTGGGAAAGAATAAAACCCGAACCTAGCGATTGTCTATCGCCCGGGCCATATTCACCGTCAGGAATTCTGAAAAAGTGCTTAAACAGTTCTTCCATTTCCGGCGGCATGCCTTCCGGCATTTGTTGGGGATAAGGGGTCGATGAAGGTTTGGCTTTCCGGGTGGTGCTGATGTTGACTACAGCAATACCGTTGGTTTTTACCATGTCGGTGAAATCAGGCAATTCTGCCGATGCGTTCTGCCATGAAAACATAAACAAAATAAAACAAAGCTTAAGCGTATTGAACATAAAATTTCCTTTTATAAAAACTGACAATTTTTGCAGGCGAAATGGGGGGTGAATGCGTTTATTACCATGACCTTTAGGCCTTGGTTGGGCCGAAATGGGATCATGCCCGTTACGGGTCATCATGTAATTGGATGTTTTTGGCAATTAACTTGACTGTTTCGAGAGGGACATCGCCCATCACGGTGAATTCATAACCGGCTAATGAACGGCTATAAAAATTGATGGCGCCGACGGCTGCATGGATGACTCCGTTTTCAGCCTCATTTGCCTCAGTGGGTTCCATGTTTTGGTATTCCATATAAATGGAAATCCAGGCCAGACCATCACTTATCACTAACTGGTCTACAGGTCTGGCCTCGTTGTGCATAAGACGGCGGTTAAAGAACAGTTTGACGAATCCCTTAGGTAAAGGGTTAACAATAAAATTGGCCTCCGATACCGGTAACGGGGTCGGTTTGTTGATAAGACCTTGTGAGTGGGCAGGAAGGGTTTTTACGAAGGGGATGCTGTCTTTGACGGCAATGTCAGTAAAAACCATCTGCTCAAGAATTTCCATAGCGCCATTGCTGTCCCGGCCATACACAATCGCTTGTAGTGGCAGATAATGTTGTGCTTCCACCCAGATCGTCCTTGGATACCTTAAATTGTCGATTGGGTTTAGGTTTATGACATAGGCGGGCAACAGGGCGATGCTTTCTTCACCTGCCAATTCGATAGTGTAGGCGGTCTCTAGCTGGTCAATATTGGCCGGCAAATCGACCAAAAAAGAGCGGTCAAAGGGCTTATTGTCAACCCGTTGATGTTGGTTTTTCTGGTAAAAACAACTGGTTTTCCCAGCTTCCCTGACCATTTCCTTAAGCGGTGAATTTAACGTCAATAACCTCTCTTGTTCCACGCCGTTCTGAACGGCATGGAAATATTTCATAGGCTCAAGCTTCCCGTCCCTTAAAAAGGCGATCGTACCCTGGAAGTTGGAACGGCGGACGGCCAGGCTCATTTTTTGCAGAATGTGTTTACCTGTTAGCGGGGACTCCTGGTTTTGATGGCTTGAACCGACGCTGTCGGCCGCTGATACCCCGGTAGTAAAAAACCACAGGGCAACAATTAGGTAAATTGGCTGGATCATCTGTTATTGGAGTACGCGGTTACTTTCACTGAGGGCTGTAAATTGGGACCGCCACTGGTGTAAACGCCATTGTTGTGGGCTTGGAGATAATCATTAATGCGTTCGTTCAAAGGGGCTAGTTCAGGTTTAGTCGTTTCAAGCCCGGTTTTAGTCCTGTCAGATGCAAGCTCGGCAACTGCCAATCCGGTGTTGCTTAAATCGGTGGCGGGTTTGTCGGGGCTTTGTGTGCCTAATACCGCTACTATGGCGATTGAGGCGGCGAGAGCGAGTAGCGGGTAGCGGCGATCATTAAGGAAGCTCTGATTAAGTCCTTCGACAGGCTCAGGACGAACGGCAAGTAGTTGATTCCGTTCGTGGTGAGCTTGTCGAACCCTGAACGGAATCAACTTGTTCAGAGTTTCCTTAAGGGCGGGCGGCTTGCGGCGTGGTAAAAGATACGCAGGTTCGCGTTGGATTTGGGCGGATACTTTTGTTAAAAACGAGCCGTCATCGAATATCAAGCCGTCATTTTTAATGGCTTGGCGGATAGTGGCGTAGCGATTTAAGGTCATTGCGATCTGAGAGTCTTCTAATGCTGCGGTTAACAGCCTCAATGCCGCTGGGGAATCCATTTCGTCATCAAGAAACTCAGAAACTTGCTGTTTTAAGTTGTTATTCATCGAAAATCACCATGTGTAAGCAAAGGAGTTAATTTTTCGTCTATGGCTTCGCGGGCCCTGAATATGCGTGAACGGACTGTGCCAATCGGGCAATTCATGGCCTCAGCAATTTCTTCGTAACTCATGCCTTCAAACTCTCTCAGCATGATAGCGGTTCGCATTTCTTCGGGTAAGAGACTAATAGCTTCTTTGATAGTTTCGATTATTTGTTCGTTGGCCAACTGGCTGTCTGGCGAGCTTAAGTCGTGCAGTTGGGGCGCATTTTCAACTTTTTCGGCATCTTGGATGTCCACTTCAAAGTTTCTGTTCCGCCTAGCGCGTGCTTGTAAGTAATTCTTGGCCGTGTTGATCGCGATGCGGTATAACCAAGTGTAAAAAGCCGAGTCTCCGCGAAAATTATTAAGGGCGCGGTAGGCTTTTATGAAGGCTTCTTGGGCGACATCTTGGGCTTCGTGTGGGTCTTTCACATAGCGGTTAACTAATTGGATGATTTTGTGCTGATACTTAATCACCAACATATCAAAGGCTTTTTTATCACCCCGTTGGACGCGCGACACCAACTCTTCGTCCAATTCCTCGCTTATCCTCGATTGATTATTCACTACAGCCTTTGGTTGTTCGAAAAAGACAAGATGACAGGGAAGAAGTTCGATTATGACAAAATTATGTTATCACGGTAAAAGGCGTTATTATCCAATAATCGCTGTGTCTTAGCCATCCTTTAGCCATTTTATTGGCGCCTCGTCATTAATCAATGAGTAAAATGTGAGGCGGATAGGTTTGGTGCAATCCATTGTAAGCCAGCCTATATTTAAAGTGTTGGAAGTGTTATGAGGGATTATAGTTAACATGAACGTATCAAATAGTTTCGATGTATTGGTAATTGGCAGCGGCGGTGCAGGCTTAAGCTTGGCCTTGCGGTTGGCTGGGCATGGGTTAAAACTTGCTGTGTTGTCTAAATTTTCCCTGACCATGGGCAGCACTTATTACGCCCAGGGCGGGATTTCTGCGGTGTTTGATGCCGGAGATTCCTTGGAATCGCATATCGAAGACACGCTGGTCGCCGGCGGAGGTTTGTGTAATCCGGATATTGTCCGGCTTACGGTCACCCACGGCAAAAGTTCCATTGATTGGCTGCAACGACAAGGCGTCGCATTTACTGAGGAAATTAATGGGGCGGGTCAGAAAATATTGCACCTTAACCG
>DBNZ01000222.1 GCA_002299495.1 Methylococcaceae bacterium UBA659 | reverse complement strand
GCAACTCGCTTCCTGCAACGGGAACGCTACACAGACCATCCGTGCACCGCAGACTGTCGCGTACCGTGCAACGTAAGCCAGCGGACCGCGTCGCCACTTAAAACTCGTTCTAAGCTCGTAGCATAAACGTCACCGGCCCGTCGTTCACCAAGCTGACCTGCATATCCGCGCCAAAGCGGCCGAATTGGACGGTGGGGTGGCTGGCTAAGGCCAGTTGTTGCAGATGGCTGAATAAGGCAAAACCGTGTGCGGGCGGTGCTGCGGAAGTGAAGCTGGGGCGGTTGCCCTTGTCGGTGTCGGCGGCTAAGGTGAATTGGGGGACTAGCAACAGGCCGCCGTGGATGTGGCGCAGGCTAAGGTTCATGCGGCCGGTGTCATCGGGGAAAATCCGGTAATTGAAGATGCGTTCCAACAAGCGTTGGGCCTCTTTTTCGGTGTCGGCTTTTTCGACCGCCAGCAAGGCCATGATGCCAACGGCGATGCTGCCCACCCGCTCGTTATCGACGCTGACCGAGGCTTGGGTGACCCGTTGGATGACGGTGATCATCGGCCGCTGCGGGGTTGGGCCGGTGCTTGTTTGGCAGGTTTGGGCAAATCGGCGAACTCAAATAACAAGGCCAATTCTTCATCGTTCAATTCATAATGGTCTTTGCCGCGTAAGCCATCGGGCAACACGATAGGCCCATAGCGCACCCGCATCAGGCGGCTGACCACCCTCTCTTGCGATTCCCACAACCGCCTGACCAGGCGGTTGCGGCCTTCTTTGACGATGACGTAATACCATTTGTTGGCGCCTTCGCCGCCGCCGAAATGGATTTCATCAAACCGCGCTTTACCGTCTTCCAATTCCACGCCCTGTTTAAGCGTTGCCAACGTTTCGTCGCTGACATCGCCTAAGATACGCACCGCATACTCACGTTCGACTTCGCTGGACGGGTGCATCAGACGGTTGGCCAGCTCGCCGTTGTTGGTCACCAACAACAAGCCAGAGGTGTTGATATCTAGGCGTCCGACATTGATCCAACGCCCTGTCGGCAACCTGGGCAAGTTGGCGAACACCACCGGTCGGCCTTGCGGGTCGTTGCGGGTCACCACCTCGCCGGCCGGTTTGTGGTAGAGCAGCACCCGGGTCGGTTGTATGGCAAATTTTTCCCAATGCACCACCCGGCCATTGATTTGCAGATGGTCACCGGCTTTCAAACGGGTTCCCAGTGTCACCGGATTGCCGTTGATGCGTAAACGGTCTTCGTTGATCCAGCGTTCTATTTCCCGCCGCGAGCCGATGCCGCCTTGGGCCAGCACTTTTTGGACCCGCTCCCCTAACCTGTCCGGGCCGTTTTGTGGTGCGGATGCAGCGGTTGTTTTACCTAGTCCACGGGTTGGTTTTTTCTCATTCATCATCGGTGCCCTTATTGGCTTAAATCGAGATTGGCAAGGTCTGCTATAGCCGGCAAGTCATGCAATGCCGACAAATTAAAATAATCCAGAAACTCTTTGGTGGTGCCATACAAGGCCGGCCGGCCCGGTGTTTCCTTGTGGGCGACCACCCGTACCCATTCGCGCTCCAACAGGGTTTGGAGAATGCTGGAACTGACGCTTACCCCCCTGATGTCTTCGATGTCGCCGCGGGTCACCGGTTGACGATAGGCGATGATGGCCAGCGTTTCCAGTAAGGAGCGGGAATATTTGGGCGGTTTTTCTGCAAACAACCGCGCTACCCAGGGCGACATCTCGGTTTTGACTTGGAAACGGTAGCCGCTGGCGACTTTTTGCAATTGTACCGCACGGGACTGGTAATCTTCGGTTATGGCCGCAATCGCCCGGTCAATTTCGGCCAATTCCGGCTGTTCCAGCTCCGGAAAAACTTGTTGGATTTGTTGGTTGGTCATCGGCTTTCCGGCCGTGAACAAGATGGCTTCGACTATCTGCTTAACCGCGCTATCCGGCGCGATCGCAGGCAAAGCGGGCGCTTTGTCTTCAAGTATCGCCCTCTTTTCTGTAACCGGTTCCGCTTGGCCGGGCAGCGTTTCGATGCGGTTGCTGGCAACATTTTCAGATGGCATGGCCGAAGGCTTAGCGGCTGCCAATAGGCTAGGCTGCGCTGACACCGCGACAGTCAATTCAGCAAACGAGGTGTCCATCTTCAGCGCAGAGGGCTGCGGTTTCGGCGCAGGCGATCCGGACCCCGATGCTATGGGTGCCGGGATGGTGGAAGATGTCGATGAGGCGTTCTTTGCTGAGTTCGAGGATGGCCAAAAACGAGACAACAACGCCGTGTCGGCCTTCTTTTCGGCTAAATAATTGCGTGAAAAAGAGACTATCCGCTGTTTTAAGGTTTTCCAAAATGGTTGACATTCGTTCACGGACTGATAACGGTTCCTTGGTGATTTGATGGTGGCTGAGTTGTTCGGCGCGTTTGAGCACATCCCGGAAAGCCGACAATATATCCTTTAGTGGCACATCGGGAAAAACCCGCGTCACGGGCAAATGCGTCACCGCCACATGGGCCGGAAACAGGTCGCGTTCCCAACGTGGCAGTTGGTCTAGCTGTTCGGCCGCGCCTTTGATGGCTTCATACGCCTGTAGCCTGCGGATCAACGTGGCCCTGGGGTCGGCATCCTCTGCCTCGGGTTCTGTTTGGCGGGGCAGCAGCATTCTGGATTTGATCTCCGCTAACCAAGCGGCCATCACCAAATATTCCGCCGCCAAATCCAATTTTAAATGGGACATCAGACGGATGTATTCGATGTATTGCCGTGTGATCTGGGCGATGGGGATGTCGAGGATGTCCAAATTTTGCTTTTTGATCAGATACAACAATAAATCTAACGGGCCTTCAAACAATTCCAGGAACACTTCCAACGCATCCGGCGGTATGTACAAGTCCTCCGGCAATTCATGGTAGGGCGCGCCATTAACGATGGCAAGCGGCTCTAGCGCCTGCAAGTTATCTGCTCGATGATCGGGTTGCTTGGCCGACGCGGTCACGGAATCGGTTATAACCCGGCGATTGAGAAAAATATTTGTTGGAAAACATACATCGGGTAGGCCAGCAACGTATTCAAGACCCCGCTGTAAAGCAACGCCACCAAAATAAGAAATCCGTAGCGTTCCATTTGATTGTATTGCCAGGCCATGCGCGGGGGTAAAAAACCCGTCAAGATGCGGCTGCCGTCTAGCGGGGGGATGGGCAGCAAATTGATCAAAAACAGCGCCAAATTGATGGAAATGCCCGCTATCCCCATGTAAATCAACGGCAACGAGACGAATTCAACAGGCACCAACACGCCGACACGGGCCAAAAAAGCCCACATAAACGCCATCATCAAATTGGACAACGGGCCGGCGGCGGCTACCCAGGCCATGTCCTGCAACGGTTTTTTAAAGTTGCTACCGTCAACGGGCACCGGCTTCGCCCAGCCAAAAATGATGCCGGTTCCGGTCAGCAGCAATATGCCGGGCAGGATGATGGTGCCTAAGATATCCACATGCTTGATCGGGTTCAGGGTGATGCGGCCCGCCCTGAAAGCGGTCAGGTCGCCCTTCATTTTTGCCACCCAACCGTGCGCTACTTCATGGACGGTAATGGCGAAAATGACGGGCAATGCCCAAATTACAATGCGTTGGATTAAGCTGAGTTCGTTCATCATGGTTCTGGTCCTTAGATTAGTTGAGCATTTCGGCGATGCCTTTGCCTTGCCTTAAGATTTCAGGGCCATTGGCAGCAAAACCGATTATGGTGGTAGATTCTGGGGCAATCACGCCGGCATCTATCACTAAGTCCAATTCATGTTCCAATCGTTCGCGGATTTCATAAGGGTCAGACAGCACATGGTCATCGTCTGGTAATTGTAACGTGGTGCTAAACAACGGCTGGTCCATTTGCTCAACCAGCAACAAAGCAATGGGATGGTCAGGTATACGGATGCCAATGGTTTTTTTCTTGGGGTCTTGCAAGCGTCGCGGCACTTCCCGGGTGGCATCCAAAATAAACGTGAACGGCCCGGGCGTTAATGATTTAATCAAACGGAAGGCATCGTTGTTTATTTTGGCGAAGTTTGACACTTGCGCCAAGTCCTTGCAAATCAAAGTGAAATCATGTTTATCGGCGAGCCGACGGAGACGGCGGATTTTATCTAGGGCCGGTTTATCGTCAATCTGGCAGGCCATGGCATAAGCAGAATCCGTGGGGTAGGCAATCACCCCGCCATTTCGTAATATTTCCACCGCGCGGCGGATCAAGCGTAATTGCGGATTTTCAGGATGGATCGCAAAAAATTGTGCCATGGGAGATACGGGTATTCCGGCAAAAAAAATTGCCCCATTATAGCCCAGATCGGCGGTTACCGGCATCGGCGATCAAACCGCAAGGTGCTTGATAAGGTGTTGCGTTGTTTGTTATCTCGGACACGGATAAGACCCGGTCGGCTCCTGCCATCATCGACTCATCGACTCATCGCTTTATCGTTGAGCGGCGCTGGCGTCATCTTACTGACCATGGCGCAACCGGGGAACTGCAATGGACCCCGTTCATGGCCGCCACCCTTTGGAAAGAGCGCCTGAGGATAAGCCTTTAATACCCGGCAAGAGCTTGTATTTATTGCAATTTCTATAAACTTGCAAGGGTTGGCTATCAGGCCAGACGGATATGGTGTTCTGCGATGACGATCAGATGTTGTTTGTACAAGGCGCCAATAGCCTGTTTGAAGGCTTTTTTGCTGGCGCCAAATTCCTTGTGTATGGCGTCAGGCGGGCTTTTGTCGCCGAGCTGTAGCGTCCCGCCAACGGCATTCAAGCGCGCCATAATGGCTTCGGCCAAAGGGTCCACTTTGGCGTAGCCCGGTTGGTTTAGGGTCAGGTCAATGCGACGGTCTGCCCTGATTTGCTTGATATAGCCGGCTATTTTTTGGCCTTTTTTGACCGGCTGGTAAAGCTCGCTGTTATACAGCAAGCCCCAATAGCGGTGGTTGATAATGGCTTTGACACCCAAGTCGGTGGCGTCGGCAAGCAGTAGCGATACTTTTTGCCCCGCCGCCAGTTCATCGGGGCTTTCCAGCTCATCGGCAATAAACGGGGCTATTTTTGCGGTGGCGGCAATACGTCCTAGGTCATCGAGAAAAAGGCGTACCAGATAGAATTTGCCGGCCTGCATTTCGCCCAATTGTTCAGAAAAAGGCACCAACAGCTCCTTAGGTAAACCCCAATCCAAAAATGCGCCGTAGTAATTGACGGCGGACACCCTAAGCCAAGCCACTTCGTCCACTTGCGCCTTAGGCAACCGGGTGGTGGCCGCTAAATGC
This sequence comes from Methylococcaceae bacterium UBA659, assembly GCA_002299495.1. Classification (GTDB taxonomy): domain Bacteria; phylum Pseudomonadota; class Gammaproteobacteria; order Methylococcales; family Methylomonadaceae; genus Methylovulum. The sequence goes on along the minus strand of DBNZ01000222.1, from coordinate 4,525 downwards.
CCGTCACTATCGGTATAGACGAAAACCTCCAGAGCGTCGCCTGGTCGTATGTTTTCGGGGAGGCTGCCGTCAACCAGCAACACTTTTTTTCCGTCGGCTTTAAGGTAATGGTCACGGCCTTGTGGTCGGGTGAATTTAAGTTTGTTGACTTTTCCGATAGTAATCATGGTTTCCGCGTCCGTAGGGCTATGCCGGATGAGGACGCCAGACCAAGCGCATGGGCATGGCATGGTTTGGCCGCAGCAGCAACCGTGATAGGGGCAGTATTGCGTAGCCTTGAGCGGCTTCTAGGCGAAAATTTTTCGCTAAATTGGCAAAACAGAGCGTGGTGAGTTGCAATCCCAAGTTTTCCCCCGGACAAGCCCTAGGGCCGACGCTAAAAGGAACATAGCTAAAAGGCTGGGGTGAAGGGGCGGTAGGCAAAAACCGCTCGGGCATGAAATGGTCGGGCTTGTCCCAATACTGCTTATGCCGGTGCAATAACCAAGGCACCACAAATAAAAATGAGCCCGCCGGAATCGGGCGGTTTCGGATGGTGTCGGCGGCGACCGCTTCGCGGATTAACAGGGGCAGCGGCGGATAAAGGCGCAAAGTCTCTTTGATGATGGCAACGGTGTAAACCAAATGGTCCAAATCAGCAACGGTGGCGGGACGTTCGCCCAGCCCATCCAATTCCTCGTGAAGTTTTCGTTCGACCTCTGGACATTGCGAAATCAAGTACCACGCCCATGCTAACGTGTTAGCTGTGGTTTCATGCCCCGCCAGATAAAACCCAATCAAGCCATTGCGTATTTGTTCAGGGCTTAAACCTGGATTTGACGGGTTGTCAGACGGCGCGCCTAGGTAAGCGGACAACAGGCTTGTTTGTTTGTTGTTTGAGGTTTGTCCGGCGATGATTTTATCCACCCAATCATGGATGCGTTTGATGTGTCCGTCGGCTTTGCCAGATTTCTTGCGGGGCAGCCAATTCGGTAGCCCAAACAAGGTGTTAAGGTCGAGTTGCTCGATGCTTTCAAAATAATCGGCAAACATCTCGCGAAGGTCATTTACCCTATCCGCCGTAATGGACTCATCGAAAAGGATTCGACAAACCACAGTGGCCGCTAATTGCTTCATTTCCGGCAACACCTCCAGACGGGAACCATTCAGCCCCATCCATTTTTGCCCCCATTCCCCGACCGTTTTAACCATCGCGGCATTGGCGTTGGCCTGCGTTTGGGAAGTCAGCATGAGGTCGTCAATCGCCCGCCGCCTAGCCCACTGTTCCCCGTCACTGATGAACAAGCTGTCGCCTAACAAGGGCGCCAAGATTTTTTTCACCAGGCCACTTTTTCTCTGATAATTGGCATGGTTTTCCACTAGCGTGTAACGGACGATTTCTGGATGGTTGGCAATGATCAAACTCCGGTTGGCCAGCTTGAATTGAATAAATTGCCGATCATAGGCAGACTCTGGCCAGATTGACAGCAAGTCATGGCGGGCCAGTTTCAATAATTCAAGCGGGCCGGGCAGTTTCTTAAGTCGTTTGGGATAAGGCGGGATAAACTCGGACATGTTGGCGTTTTAAAGGGCTGTCACGGGAACTGGTAGAGATGAAGCGGTTATTTTAGCCTATCACCTTACCCGACAAATCGGCTACGGCGCTGTCTGCGACTCCGCAAACCTGGATATGATTGCGTAAGCGGCGGCAATAATTTTCGTGCAAATGGCCATGAAATATTTGTTTCACGCCCATTGCTAAGGCCAGCTCCGCAATCGCTGAAAAGCCATGGCGGTGCGAATTAGGCGCCTCATGCGAGACTAAAATATCGGCTTGCAACGACTTAAGGCTTTGAAACTCTTCATGCCATATGGCGGAGCGGTATTTTAATGACATGCCGAAGTGGGGGTTTTGCTTGGTTTGTTGGCTTAAGTAATGGCTTTTGCTGAGCCATTTCGGCGGCTGTGGGGGATACCAAACCCTGCCCAAAAAAATTCCGCTCAGCCCGGCTATCCTCAGCCCCGCAATCTGGGTCACTTTCAGGTGCAGGCCGTTTTCCGCTAATGTCGATGAAAACAGGTTTTTATGCTTGCCGGGTGTTTCGTAATCATGGTTACCTGCAATCCACCAAATGTCCGTGATACCGATAATATCCGCTAGGTAGTCTTCCAGCGGTCGGTCCAAATCATAATCGCCCAACAACACGACCGCTTCGGGCCTGTGCCTGTGAACAGCGGCGATTAATGGTAGGAAATTACCATGCGGGTCACCCGCAAATAAGATTCTGTCAGGTCGGCTCATTTTGTTGTGTCCTAACGCGGCAGTGGCCTCCTGACTGAAAACGATAAGTTGGTTAGGGAGATGCGAATCGCTATCTTAAGCTCTGTCAACTACGTCTAAAGGCTACACATGGCATCCATAACAGCGTCGTATTTATACGATTTCCCTTGCTTTTTCAAAAGCCTGCCTAAAATCCAAATACACCGGCCGGTCGGCGGACAACATCAACGCCAACATTTCGTTTTGCAGCCGATACTTGACATTGCCAATCGCCAACGCGCCAATGCCCACCGCGCCTGGGGCATGGACGGCATGGCTTAATGGTGCGCCACGGTGGTTCCGTTTGATGCCCTCTATGCCCAACGGCGGTACGGCATTGACATCACCCGCCACTTTCAATTGCAGGGCAGCTTTAAGAACGGCCGCACCCAACACTTGAATCCCCGCCTTAGCGGTACAAAAAACCAGGTCTACATCGGCCAACAAGGCTATTTTTTCCGCATCGTTCCGCGCTACGGCACCCGCCAAATGGCAATGAAAACGCCGGTTATAGACTTTAGCGACCTCATCGGCGGTATCTTGCGACAAGTGGTCGACCAAACGGATAGCCGCCCCGGCCAAGGCAGCGATCACGCCGGTGGCAATGCCTACCGGGCCGGTACCGCCAAACACCAATCCGGTGCAGTCTTTCAGTTCCTTACCATGTTGTTTTTGCAGTTCTTGTTCGACGCAGGCCACTAAGGCGGCCGCCGTGGTAAACGCACCGCTAGGGTCGGTGAATACCGACACCTCAAACGGCGGCGTCATGGCCCGTTTACAGGTATCCAGCATGTCCATCGCCAACGCCAAATCGCGGCCGCCGATAAAAATCCCCGTCCGCTTTACACCTGCGGGGCTGCGGGAAAAAATGGTGTCTTGGGTCAACCCGTATACGCTGTCCAATTTGACATTGCTATACGGCATCAGCACATCAAAACCGGCATCCATTGCCATGTTGATGTCAAAAGGGCTGTTATGCGGCATGGGATCCAGCATATGCAGAATACTGCGCTTTTCCATTGGCTATCCTCGGGTTGAGTTAGGATGCGTTAGCTTTAATGTATTCCCTAGCGACTGCAAAAGCGTGTTCAAAATGCAGGTAAACCGGGATTTCACTGTCGAGCATCTTTTTCAGCAAACTGTTTTGGGCATGGTATTTGATGTTGCCGATAGCCAAAGCGCCTATGCCTACGGCACCGCTGTTGGAGCCTGCAATCGGATCGCCGTTTTGGAAGGCGTCCACACCGGCGATACCGGCGGGGGGCACCGCGTTGACATCGGCGGCCACTTTCAATTGCGGGGCGGATGCGATCAATTCGGCGCTCAGTAATTCTATGCCGGCGGCGCCGGTGGCAAACACCGCATCGGCGGTTTTGATATAGTCAGCTTTATCGGCATCGGCACCGGCGGTGACGGTGATTTTGCCGTCGCCAAATTCATTGCTGCACAAGTCGGCGATGGTTTGGGCCTTTTCCAATTGCCGACCGATAATCCTCACGCTTGCGCCGGCTTGGGCGGCGATGACCGCGGCGGCTTGGCCGACCGGGCCGGTCCCGCCTAGGGCCAGAATAGTTTTACCCGCCAAACCCGTGTTGAATTTTGTTGCCAATTCCCGCTCAACGGCGGCGACCATACCCGCAGCGGTAGTGAAAGCGCCGCTAGGGTCGGCGAAAACCGACACCTCAAATGGCGGCACCATAGAATGCTTGGCTATTTTCAACATATCCATCGCTTGTTTGGTGTCACGGCCACCGATAAAAATACCGGTGCGCCTCAAGTTTTTTTTGCTGCGCGAAAAAATGGCATCCTGCACCAAGCTCTGAACTTCGCTAGGCTCAACATTCGTATACGACAAAGCGGACACCCAACCGGCATCCAAGGCCATATTCACGTCGAATGGGCTGAGGTTTTTGGCGGTGGTCAGCATGTGTAAAATAAATTGTTTTTCCATGGTCGATCCTCGATTTTTGTTATCCGGTAAGTATAAAATAAATAACGGCCTATTAACAATGGAGGAACTTGCAAAACCATCGTGCAACAAGCGAACAAAATTATTTTTGACGCTCTCTGAGTCTGTTTTTTTCAGCCGAATGTCGTCGTTTTTACAAAATTTAGGGCACGGCTGTCTCTGTGAGACATGAAAATCGAAGGGTTAAAACCGATCTGTTTATGTGACGAATATCAGCATCTGATTCGCGGTTAACGGCAGATGCGTGTCCCCGCGCA